>CASDHD010000034.1 GCA_949280095.1 uncultured Bacilli bacterium | reverse complement strand
TCATGTTCTTTTCTATTTTCATAGTTCCATCACGCACAAACTAGGACACAGCGAATATTTATGTTTTTTTACATCTTCGTAAACTTTTTCAGCAAATAAAGGTGTCCACTCATTCCTTTTTTTATTTTTAATTTCCTGATATATTTTTTCGTCTACTAAATTCAAATTATAAAATAAATCCCATATATTTTTTATTCCAATCCACGGTGCCTTAATACCTAACCATGACTTTTCAGACGCAATAATTTTAGCTGTTGGATTCATAAAGACAAAACAAATATCAGGATTCTCTGTACACCCACCATTGTATATAGAGTTTAATTCTTTTGTGCCATATTTTATTTGTAATTTGTCATACTCTTTATTTAGTTCTTCTAATTTCATTTTACTTCACCTAATATTTCTTATTATAGCACAAAAAGACCTGTATATTTTTCTTTCTCTACCATAAAATAAAAATAGAAAGGATGCATATGAAAAAATTTCTAACTTCTTTATTTTATTTGTTTTTTCCACTTTTTATTGGAGGAATTGTTGCTTTTTTGATTAAAGATAGTATCGATTACTCTTCTCTAGTACAGCCAGTTTTAGCACCACCAAAAATCTTATTTCCTATTGCCTGGACAATACTTTATTTGTTAATGGGGATTTCTTATTTTTTTTATAAAAGAGATTATGAAGAAAATGATTTTGTAGATGTTTTATACTTTGTTCAACTTATTGTTAATGCTTTATGGTCGATTATTTTCTTTTTATGGAAAGCAAGATTTATTGCAATCTTATGGATTATTTTACTTGATGTTTTAGTTATTTTCTTAATTTATTTATTTTTGCAAAGAAAAAAAATAAGTGCTTATTTAAATATTCCTTATTTATTATGGATTTTATTTGCAACCTATTTAACAATTGGTATTTATATATTAAACTAGAATGTATTTTTAATTTTGAAAGCTAGAGCTTTCCTTTTTTGATACTTATTCTTTTTATCAACTACAATTAATTCTTTAAAGTTCCGATTGAAACTACGTATATACCATCCTCACGTTTGTAGGAATATGCTGCTCCCGTTAATACTACCAAAAAGGAAGGCTCACCGCATTTTTTGGTATCCACACGTTCTTTAAATTTTAAAAGATTCTTTGCTGCTTCTTCTATATAACCAGCGCCAAGTTTTATCTCAATTGCTCCCCATTTTCCATTAGTAGTTCTAAGAATTGCATCCACTTCAAAATCTTTTTCATCTCGATAAAATGTTACATCTGCCCCATAACTTCCTGCGTATATTTTTAAGTCTCTCATACAAAGAGATTCAAACATAAATCCAAATGTGTTTAAGTCTTTTACTAAATCATTTGGTGTCATTTCAAGTATTGAGGCAGCTATGGAAGGATCAACGAAATATCTTTTTGGTTTTGTTCTAAGTGCATACTTGCTTCTAAAATTTAAATTGGTAGCGTTTACTTCTTCAATTACAAATAATTTTTCAAGTGTATTTAAATAGTCAATTAATGTAGGTCTTGAAATATCGACAAAATTATTTTTAACATCTTCTTCTATAGTTGAATTGGAAACAGAGGTTGCGATATTTCTAGCAAGACTTCTTAAAACATTTTGCATTTTTTCAGGATTTCTTTCTACGCCATCAACTTTCTTTACTTCTTCGTGTATTAAAGATTTAACGTATTCTTTTGCAAATCGATATTTGGCCTCACTTTTTACTTCTAATGATGCTGGCCAGCCACCTCTTACAATAACACTTGCTAAATCTTCTAGTGAAAGTTGGGATACCCCTGCAATGTCATTACCCTCTATTATATCTTTAAATGAAACTTCTCCTGTTGATTCTCCTGACTCATATAAACTCATTGGTCTCATTAAAACTCTTGATATTCTACCAGTTCCCGTATGCATGATTTCTCCTTCACTTGGTTTTGCAGAACCTGTTAAAATGTAATTGCCTTTTTGACCAGAATGGTCAATATCCGTTCTAATCGTATCCCAAATAACGGGATACATTTGCCATTCATCGAACATTCTTGGTTTTTCTCCCTTTAGAAATAAAGAAGGTTTGGTGTTTTTTATTTCTTCATATTCTTGTTTTTTATCTGGATTTTGAAATTCTATAACACTTTTAGCATGATAAACACCAGTAGTGGATTTACCACACCATTTGCAGCCTTCAATAAGTACAGCTCCCATAATTTCCATAAGTTCTTTAATTTCTGAATCTACAATTCTTGGTAAATATTTCATAATATGTCCCTCTTTTTTCAATATCATTATACTGCCATTTTACAAAAAAAGCAAATTTCATTTTACATTTTAAGAAAAAAGTATTTTACAAAAAAAGACAAAATCATTTTAAATTTTGCCTTCTTTTTGTTCCTTTTATAAAACCATAAAGAACAAGTAAAGAAATCATACATCCCGTGATAACATCACTAAAGTAATGCACATAAATATAGACTCTGCTAAAGCAAACAGTGAATATTAAGAGAGATAATAAGGAAATTAGACCTATTTTTAATATTTTGTTTATATCCTTTTTGTAAATTATATAAATTAGAAATCCATAGAATGTCATGGTAGCCATAGCGTGTCCTGATGGGAAACTGAATGTTCCTTCAAAAGCAGGAACTAATGATCCCATAAGAGCTGGTCTAGGTCTTCTAAAAATTAACTTTATAATATTGTTGATAACCGTTGATATAATCGTCACACCATAAAGAGGAACTAGTTCTTTTTTTGGTTTATAAAAAATAAGTAATAGAAGACAAATTCCTACAATGTATTTAACACTTCCAAAGTTTGTAATAAACAATAAGATTTTTGTTACAATTTCATTGTGTCCAATGTGGTTGTAAACCAAGTTATCTACGACAAGCATTTTTCCGGTTGCAACCAAAATCATGTTGATAACTACTATAAGAATTGGCAGAATAATAAGGTAATCTTTTTTTAATTTCATGATTCATTAACCTTTCTATCTAGAAAAAATATTTCATACCATTTAATAAAACAATAGACCGTCCAGACTTTTTTGTAGGTATCTCTTTTATGATTTTTATGTTCATCTAGTAATTTTATGATATAAGATTGATTAAAAAATTCACTTACAAATTCTTGAGAAAAAGTATTTTTAACCTCTGTGTAGAAATCTTCTTCACGAAGCCATTCGCGTAAAGGAACTGGAAATCCTAGTTTTTTCTTTTTATAGGACTCATTTGGAATATCTTTTTTGGCTGATGCCCTTAAAGCTACTTTTGTATTTGCTTTTGTTACTTTATCTTTCTCTGTTAATTTGCTTGCTTCTTTAAAGACCTCTTTATCAATAAAGGGTACTCTTCCTTCAATAGAATTTGCCATTGTCATTCTATCTGCTTTTTGTAATATATCTTTAATGAGCCAAAAGTTGATATCTATGTTTTGTTTTTTAGTGATATTGTCCGCATTTTTTACTGTTTCAAAATAAGGTTTTGTGATTTCTTTATTTTGGATAGGGTCATGACAACATAAAACTTTTTTTCGTTCTTTTTCACTAAACACTTTGTTTACTCCAATGTAATCATTCTCCAATTTGGTACCTCTTCTTACAATAAAGTTTCGTCCGGGAAACTCAGGTAATAATTTAAAAATAGCAGCTGCAAGGTGGCGAAGAGGATAAGGAATTTTGTTATACCATTTTAAATCAACTTCTTCTCGGTAGTTGTTGTATCCTCCAAAAAATTCATCTGCACCTTCTCCCGATAAGACAACTTTTACATCTTTTCTTGCAAGTTCTGAAACAAAATAAAGCATAATGCTTGCAGGATCACTGGAAGGTTCATCCATATGATAAAGAATTTTAGGAATAATTTTCTTATACTCTTCTCTTGTTATTTTTTTGCTTGTGTTGTTAATATTTAATTTTTGAGCTAAATCTTTGGCGTATTCTATTTCATTGTATTTGTCTTCATCATAACCTACTGTATATGTTTTATCGGGTCGAGCTAGGCTTACGATATAAGAAGAATCAATACCACTTGATAGGAAAGAACCAACTTCTACATCACTTAACATATGGAAATTTACAGATTCTTTCATTGTTTTATTAATACTTTCTACAACTCTATCAAAGTCTCTTTTTTCAGGTTCAAATTCTATTTCATAGTAACGTTCTATTTCTAAGTTCCCCCTTTTATAAGTTAAAGAACAACCCGGATCTAGACGGTATACACCTTTAAAGAATGTTTCTGTCGTTGGGGTGAAGCTAAAAGATAAATAGGGTCCAATTAATTCTGTATTTAATTCTTTTTTGAAAGCTGGATGTTCTAGAAAAGATTTGATTTCAGAGGCAAATAGAAATGTATCATCGGTTTGGTAGTAGTAAAAAGGCTTAATTCCAAAGTTATCTCTTGCGCAGAATAAAGTTTGTTCTTCTTTGTCCCAAATCGCAAAAGCAAACATTCCACGTAGTTTTTTTGGTAAGTCATTACCCCATTCTTCATATCCGTGGATAAGTACTTCTGTATCACTACTTGTTTTAAATTGATGTGTTTTTTCTAATTCATTACGAAGTTCTATATAGTTATAAATTTCACCGTTAAAGATGACTACTTTCGTATTATTTTCATTAAACATAGGTTGATTTCCTGTTGATAAGTCAATAATAGAAAGTCTTCTATGACCTAGAGCAATAGATTCATCCATGTAATAACCTTCTCCATCTGGTCCACGATGGGCAATTTTGTCTGCCATCTTTTTAATTAACTTTTTTTTCTCTTTCTCTTTACTTACAAATCCAACAATTCCACACATATTTTTATTCTCCTATCGATTCTTCTATTTTTCTATATATATCTTTTTCTAACAATAGCTTACTAATGGTAAAACTATTGGCAATCTTACTATTGATATAAGAGATATAGGTATCACTAACATCTTCGTTTCCTTCAAATCCTGTATTTATGTAATACGTACCTCTATCACTTTTCCAACTACGACTGGCAAATATCGCGAGTCCTTCTTCGTCACTAAATATATCATTTCCTATCAAGAGTCTTGAGTCGTATTCAATGCCAAATAAATTTAAGATTGTGGGTAAAACATCAATTTGACTTGCTACTTTATCAATCACTTTGTGCTCATTGTTAGTATTCCATATTATTAGATTACTATGATTAACACTTACAAGTTCTTCTCTTTCATAGCTAGAAATCTCATTAATTTCTTCTTTGGTTAAAGTATAAGGATAATGATCTCCTGTTAAAACAAGAATTGTATCATCCAAAATTCCTGCTGCTTCTAATTTAGCCATTAATGTGTTTAAAGCATATTCTAATTCCATTTGGGCTGCCAGATAAGCTTTTACTGGCGTACTATAAGGCAAGTCTTTTACAACATCTTTATTTTTTACTGCCATGCTATTGCCACCCATAAAATTGTAAGGCGCATGTCCACTTACTGTAATGTAATATGTAACAAATGGACTATTTTTAGCATAGTTATCAAAAGTTACATTCATCATATCAACATCACTTGGAAGCCAAGAACAATTCATCTTTTTTTCCAATCCATTTTTGCATGCCATATATTGATCAAATCCTAATGTTGGCATTGTAATATTCCTACTATAATATTTATAAAACCAATTGTGATAACTATATGTGTTATAGCCAAGATGTGAAAAAGAGTTTCCTATTGCGTAAGTTATTGTAGGATGTTCATTACGCCATATACTTAGTATTTCTTGGCTAGGTAATAAACTTGTCATTGCTTGAAATTCTCCTCCTGTTGTACTTAAAAATTCTGGAGAATAATAGTTTGTAAACTCAAATCCTTCATGAATTAATTTGTAAAGTGTTGGAGTTCTTGTCTCATCTACCGCTATGGAATTAAATCCTTCTGCTAAAATAAAAATTAGATTTTTCCCTTTATACATACCTGTATATTCGTTTTTATTTGTTGCTTTTTTCGTATTTAAATATTGATATACGCTTTTGATATTTGCATCCTTTTCTTCTTCAATCAATTTATCAAAGTCAATGTCTAATTTATTATAAGAAACCTCATCCTGATTGTGTTCTACCTCTTCTGTAACTAACTTTTCTTGAAAGCCGAATAACATCCTTTTGATACCTAATCTTTGACTTGTGAAAAGTCCTAAAACCTCAGTGGAAGTTGTAGGGGCATTTAAGTTATAATATAAGTTATATGGAGCATATAAAGTTTGCTTATCTATATTTAAAGAAAATAAAGCAAAAATATAGAAGATAAAAGAAAGAAAAATTGTACATAATCTATTTTTTAATCTTACTTGTGAAAAATCAAAATTTTTTTTATATAAAAGAAAAAGGAAGAAAGGAAGTAAAAATAACAAGATATTGATGAAGTCAGTTTGAATTAAATGAAGGCCTATTTCATAAAAACTTAAAGCATTACTCATGAGTTCTAAATCACTAAGAGAAAAAGGCATTGAAAATAAAGAATAATATAAGAAATTAAAAAGATAAAAGGTAATGATTAAAAATATGAAAAAAGTACAAATTATTTTGTTTGTTTTTTCTTTAAAAAAGTGCGTAAGAAAACTAAAGAAAAAAGCTAAGCTTATACTAAATAGAATGACAACGAAAAATTCTTTACCTAATAATTTATTAAACATTAGTATTTTATTGAGCGCTTCTAAATAAATTAAAAGAAATAGGTAAAGATTTGCTGTTTTGTACTTTTTCATAATTCCACCTATTTCTTATTATAGCACAAAATTTTACTATGTTTTCTTTAAATCGTACTATTGTTGTTTACTTGGTTTTAAGCTTGTTTTTTAAGGTTTCTAGAAAATTCTACATAATCTAATACTTTTGCAAGTTCTAGTTCGGTTTTTTCTGAAATTTTATTGTAGTCAGCCATGTTTACATAACGAAGTTCTTTTTCCTCTTCATGTAAAACTTTGCAAAATTGCATCAAAGCAATTATTTCATTTTTAGTTTCATTTCTTACATTTTCACCAATCATTTTTATTTTACGTTTATAAAAATCTTGAATCTTTATTTCACTTTCTACAATAGGAATTTCACCAAACGGGGTTAAATTCTCGATTGTTTGCTCTAGTTTAAGAGAATAAGGAAACAAAGTTCTCTCAAATGTTGTATTAAATTCATAAGAGAAATCTAGCAAAAAATTGTTTAAAATGTAAAACATTGCTTGAATTCGAATCTCCGTTTCTTTTTTAGTTAAATTAGGATTTTGCCCATAAAAGAGTTTGTATACATCACAGATATGTTGCTCGTCTAGATAAAGTTCTTCTTTTATTCTGTATTCTTCTAATGAAGAGATCAAATTTAATGCTTCTTTAATCTTTATATCTAAATCTTTTAAAAGCATTTTATCTTCAATGTATAAAGTAGAACCAGAAAGGTTACTTAAAGGTTTTGTATAACACAAATTGAATACTTCTTTTTCATTTTTCGTTTTCTTTGCTTCAAAAGAAACAAGTTTTTTACTTCTGTATTCAACTTGCACTTCTAACTGCTTATTCTGTATAGTTACTTTTAGATACTCTTCCTTATAATCTTTTAAAATCGTCCTTAACCATAATACAGTTCTTCTAATGTCTTGATAGGTTTTTACTTTATTGAAAACACTGTCTAATAATGCACTTGTTTGCATTTCGTATTTTTCACCTTTAGTTTCTTTTCCTACAAATTTAAAATAAAGGCTTTCGTTTTCTTTTACATACGTTTCACTAATTATATATTTTTCTTCCATACATATCCCTCATTCTTCTAACGAATTAGCACATTTATTTTATCTCTATACCAAATAAAAAGCAAAAGTTTTTTTGATATACTGAAAAAACTTTTCTATATAAGTGTTAAGTTTACTTTTTCTTTTTCTTTGTCAATTTTATCTACATGGCAGGTAATGATATCCCCCACATGGATAACGTCGAGTGGATTACTTACATACTTTTTGCTAAGTTTTGAAATGTGAATAAGTCCATCGTTATGTAGACCAATATCCACAAATGCTCCAAAAGATACTACGTTTCGAACAGTTCCCGTAAGTTCCATCCCTTCTTTCAAATCATCAATTGTTAAAATATCACTTTTTAGCAACACATCATCCAAAAAATCTCTTGGGTCTAATCCAGGGGTAATAAGTTCCTTGATAATGTCTTTTATCGTATAAATATCTGTATTTAATTTTGCACTTAATTCTTCAGCACTAGCATTTTCTAATGTTTGCACAAAATTATCATCTTTTTTTGTTAAATCCAATTTTAAATATTCCAACAGTTTTTTAGTTATTTCATAACTTTCTGGATGAATTTTTGTTTTATCTAGAGGATTTTCGCCATCTTGAATTCGTAAGAAGCCAATACATTGTTCATAAATTTTATCGCTAATTCCAGCAATACTTTTAATTTCTTCTCGGTTTTTAAAACTATGGGCTTTTTTAAATTTTTGGATATTATCAATACATTTTTTATTTAATCCAGAAATATATTTTAGAATACTGTCGCTGGCGGTGTTAATATTAACTCCTACTTCGTTTACAATTTTGGAAACTGTAAAATCTAGGGCATCAGATAAGTTGCTTTGGTTTACATCATGTTGGTATTCTCCAACGCCAATACTTTTTGGGTCAATTTTTACAAGCTCTGATAATGGGTCCTGTATTCTTCTCCCAATAGATATCGCACTTCTTTTTTCTACTGTTAAATCCGGAAATTCAGTAATAGCAAGTTTACTTGCCGAATATACACTAGCACCAGCTTCACTAACAATGTTGTATTTTACATCTAAGCCTTTAATGGCTTCTGCGACAAAGGCTTCACTTTCACGAGAAGCAGTACCATTTCCAATCGCGATAATATCAGCGTTATATTTGCTAATTAAGTCTCTTAATACTTTTGTTGCTTCAACTTTTTTGTTGTGTGGTTCATGTGGATATATAGTTGCAATTTCTAATACTTCTCCATAGGGATTTAATACTGCTAGTTTACAACCAGTACGAAAAGCAGGATCAAAACCTATCACTGTTTTATTTTTAATCGGTTTTGTCATTAGCAATTTTTCTAAATTGTCTTTAAAAGTTACGATGGCTTCTTCGCTCGCTTTATCTGTTAGCATGGTTCTGATTTCTCTTTCGATACTTGGTAATATTAAACGTTTTAGAGCATCTTTTATAGCTAATTCTACTGTAGCTACAACAAAAGAATTTTTATTTTTAATCACTCTTTCTTTATAATTTTCGAGAATTTTATCATTATCATAATCTAAACTAATCGATAAAATTCCTTCTTTTTCTCCACGATTCATGGCTAGAATTCGATAATGTTTGATGTATTTTATACGATCTTGAAATTCATAATACATTTCATAAACTTTTCTTTCATCTTCACTATTTTTTTTCTTTTTAGAAAGAATTAGACCTGTGTTGAAAATAAAGTTACGAGTCCACTTACGGAAGTATGCATTGTCACTTATCCACTCACTAATAATGTAAGAGGCATTTTTTATAGCATCTTCTACACTCATGTTATAGCCATTTGCTAAAGATTCTAGATTTCCATTTGTAGGAAATGCCATTATTTTTTTAGCAAGTGGTTCTAATCCTAATTTAATAGCCTCCGTTGCCTTTGTTTTTTTCTTTTCTTTAAATGGACGATATAGATCTTCTACTTCAATCAGTTTTTCACAAGCACGAATACTTTTTTCTAATTCTTCTGTTAATAAATCTTTTTCTGCAATTAAACGAATGACATCTTCTTTTCTTTTTTCTAAATTGCATAAGTATTTATAACGTTCTTCTATTATACCTATTTGTTCTTCATCTAGAGCACCTGTTGCTTCTTTTCGATAACGTGCAATAAAAGGTATTGTACAATCTTCACTGAGAAGTTTTAATACAGCTTCTACTTGACTTTCTTTAATATTTAGAGCTTCCGCTAATCCTTTTATTATATTCATTGTTTTGTTTCCTTTCCAAAAAATAAGATATAGAAGTATTCTCTATATCCCTTTATTCTTCTTATATTTGTTTTATATATATAATACCACTTATGGTTTTGCCCATATCAGGAGATTGGTCATCATTTGTATTATTATATGTAATTGTTATCGTATATCTCTTGTTTTCACCATTTTTAAGTGTCCGTTTCTCACTTAATTCATTGTTTGCTTCTTCTTTTGGAAAAGTACCATCTTTAATTACTACATCATTTTCTTTTAAAACATAAGTAATATCTTGGTAACTTTCAAATTCATTTACTAATTCATTGATTACAATTTTATATTCCATATCTGAACCAGAATTTCCTAAAGAAAATGTTTTGCTAAAAGAGTCCCCTGGTATCATATTTTCGATATGAATTTCATCGCCATCATCAAAAGATGTACTAATTTGAGCTGTTTTAAAATTAAAATCTGTATTTCCTTCTCCAGTTTTTTCTATATTTGCAGTATAATATGCAAAACTTGCTGCTGAAATTGCTATAATAAACAATACTACTGCTATTATAGAAATTATGATTGTTTTTTTATTTTCTGACATTTTATCACCTATTCTTTATATTTATTATCTATTATTCTCAGATTTTTGTCAATCGAAAAGAAAAAGAAGTTTTCATTTATTTACTTTCTTTTTCAATTTTAAATTTTAAATAGCAAATATCAAGAATTTTTAAAAATGTTTCTAAAGGAATTTTGTTAGTATTCGTTTCATATCTTGAATATTGTTGCTGCGTAATACCTAATTTACCCGCTAGCTCTTTTTGAGTTAATCCACAATTCTTTCGAATTTCCTTTAAGTTTATCATATGGCTAAAACAATACGGAATCCAAACTGGTTATTAGCCTGTCCACCAGCATGATAGAATGAAAATATACTGGTATATAGTCCTCTAGACCATGTTCCTCCTCGATAAACCCAAGTTCCTTCAGAACTTATATAAAAAGCCTCATTTTTATACCATGACCCAAATTGTTGAGTGACACTAATTGTAAATGGTCCAGATTCTCCTATTGCATCTCCTAAAATTCTTTGATTAAAATTAGTATAAAGTTTACTATGTGCATATCTATCAAAATATCTTGTGTTCGGAAAATTGGTTCCTCCTGTAATGCTTCCTCCTTCATATAAAGTTCCATTAAAATTGGAATGATACGTACTATTTCTTCCTGATAACGGAGCGCTGCTGGCGGAATCTAACATAACTCCCATCATAGCTTCATAATTTCCTCCAGACATATCATAGATTCCAGTATAGTTACCAGTAGTACTTGCTACAACACTCGATGAATTTTTATAATTATAGGTATTTGTACCATCTATTCCTAAACTTGTACTTTCACTTTTGCTTTCTCCTTCAACTTTTGCGGCATATCCTGTAATATATGCTGCGTTATTATTGATTCTAACATTTGTTGCACTTCCATACTTACTATGTTGTAAATATGCTACTGCTCCCCATTCGGTATTCTTCATCATATGGGAGTCTAAATCCCTTTGATAGTTGTAACTTGCTAGAAATGAATTTGCGATTTGGATACTTCTCCATGAATATACATTTGGTTTGATTTGCACTTTGGTTGAATCACTAC
>CASDHD010000033.1 GCA_949280095.1 uncultured Bacilli bacterium | reverse complement strand
ATTTCATTAAGACATCACGCCCAAGTTCTGTATGAGCCATCTGTCTTCCCTTAAAACGAACTAAGCCTTTAATTTTATGTCCTTTTTCTAAATAATCTTTCGCATTTCTAGAACGTGTTTCAAAATCATGAATATCAATTGTCACAGACAAACGATATTCCTTTACTTCTTTATTGGTTTCACGTTGCTTTTTTTGAGCTTCTTTCAATTTTTTCTGACGCTCATATTTGTATTTGTTATAATCCATAACTTTTGCAACAGCAGGGTTCCCACCTGCATTCATTAAAACCAAATCAAGTCCAGCATAATTTGCGAGCGTTAAAGCATCCTCTAGTTTTTTTAAACCCATCTGTTCGCCATTAGGTCCTATTACCATTAATTCTGGAACATTAATTTGTTCATTAATCGGCAAGTCGTTTTTATTATTTGCTATATAAATGCACCTCCATACATTATAAAAGGCAGATAACACTGTATCCACCTAAAAAGCACAAATCACACTTACTTTGGCCTCTTACCTACCAGCGCACTTACCAGTCAGGTGGACTATGGATACAGTCTCTTTCCTTTTTCGTAACAATTAGATTATATAGTAAAGTATATGCCAATGTCAAGGAAAAATTTCTTGACATCATAAGAATATGATAGGTTTGTCAAACAAAAATTACAGAGTAACGACAAACCAACGTTAAATTATTTCAGTTTGCTAAAATAATCACGAAGTCATTCATCTTCGTTCAACCTTACCATTACGTTTAGGCGTATCTACTTAACACTTAATTTAACATGGGTTCAATTTGACAAACATTCTATTTTGATATAGAATAACAAACATATTCAAAAGGGAAAAATCATTAAGTTATATATCAAAAAAATAAAAAATAGGGATAGAACATGTAAAATATATGATAAGACTAATAGATAAACACGGCTATAATATTTTATTGTAGGAAAGAACTGTAGGTTATTCTGTACAATTTAAACAAAAAGTTATTGATAGAATATTAATATCAATCAGAGAAGTAGCCATAGATTAGGTCTACCTAGTCATGGAATAGTAAATAGATGGTTTAAAATTTATAAAGAAAATGGGTATAATATAGTTGAACTAAAACAGAGGTCGACTATGAATAATAAGAAAAAGAAATAGATTAGAAATTGAAAATACACATTTCAAACAGGTTACAATCCTTAAATCAGTAGTATAAAATAACTGTCCAACTTTTGGGGTTCAGTACACATTTGAGGGGGCTATATCAATGAATATAATTGAAATGATTAAGAAACTACAAAAGAAAAATCCTACTATTATCGAATTACCAAAAGAAGAAATAGTACAAATAGAAGAAAAAATCGAAGTTCCTAAAGAAATCGAAGATTTTTTAAATGGAAACGGACAATATTATAGAATAAAAAAATTCTTAATTGATTTAATTAGCGGTAATCACTTTAGGTTTTATGGTTTTACTGATGATAAAAAAAACATGTTATTAGAGAGTTTAAAAAACGAGCAAGGTACTGGCAAAATCTTTGTTCTATCGGAACACACAAATAGATACCACAATAAGAATTATCTTATAATGCCTTTAAATATAGGAACTAAAACGATTAATGATGATTTTGATAATATAGTTAGTATTACTCCTAGTCAAGATAGCGATTATATCTCAATTAGTGAGATAATCAAAATTAATGAGGGTGTAATATATGCTTGTATTACACCGTCTATTGATAAAAGTAGCGATGCTAAAAATCCTCCTATGAGATTTTTGGAATCAGAAGTATTTTTTTACATTAATAAACGAGTTAATACTTTTAGAAATGCTAATAAACCTTTAAAAGAGTTTTTAAATTATATTAAATTTGATGAAAATGATAGACTAAGTACGTTCTTACAACCTAGTAATATCCAAGAAGATTTAAAATTCAATTTTGAAAGAGATAAATATCAAATAAAAAGCCATTATAAGGCATATGAACTAGCATTAAATAAATTACTATTGAAAGTTAATAACGAAATAATATCGGGCAATATTGATTATGATAAAGAGATTATCGTTAACCCTTATGCTAATTACGATTACCGTTATCCTGAAGAAATCGAGGATGAAAAAGATAGAAATATCAGTAGAGATAATATCAAAGACTTATCTTTAGAAAGACTAAAAAATATATGCCCCGCTACAATGAAAAGGTTAGTATATGAGTGTAATGCCCAACCCGCAAAAGGTAGCAACGGCGATATGGTAAATGAATTTATTAAAACCAATGAAGAAAAAGCCTTATATTTATATGAAAAATTGGGTATGTATAGTTGGTATTGCTATTTTAACAAAACTATTGAGTATTTAGTTAAAGAGGGAAAATATAATACAATATTAGATATTTACGATATTTTGTTCAAAAGAATAAATAATCTTTTTTACCAAAAAGTTAAAAGTGAAATTGAAAACTGGACAAAAGCGGTTTGCGACCATATTTCACAATTAAAAGATATAGAGTTTAATAAAACTGATTTTTTCAATAAGATAATTGCAAAAATGCAAAACGCTGATATTGAAGATGAGTTTGTTAAAAGGCTTGTTTTAATACAAATAAAAAAACTAGAAGATTATAGAGATAATAAAGTTCATGGGTTAAAAGAATATAAGGTTGAAGATTTTAATGCCGAATTATCTGCACCCGACAATAACGTTGAACCTTTAAATAATATGCCCACAATTAATTATTCAAGAAAAAGTTTTGAAAATAAATTTGGTAATTGGTATGGCAATAAATCAAGTTTCGCAAGTGGTACAGAGGGTGTTTTATTCAAACTTAGCGATAACGAACTAGCAAAAATATTTAATTACTATATGCCAAGTAATTATTTTGGCTATAGTGCCGAATATCGAAATGAAATAGTATACGGCGAACCAATAGAAAAGACTTTAAAAAGAAAAAGAAAAAAAATAGAACTGTTATATGAATTGGCTAAAGGTTTACCCGCTAGTGTTCCTCTTAAATTAATAACTAGAGATGATGAATCTGTTGGTTATACAATGGAATTAGTGAATGATGAATTAGGCAACTTTGAAAAAATAAGACAGTCTAATATATCATTAGAAGAACGTATCGCTTTGATATTAATAGCCGAGGAAAATATCAGACAAGTTCACGATCGTGGTATTGGCTTAGGCGATTTAAACGAAACAAATTTTGTAGGTAAAAATGCGATAATAACCGATTTTGATAATGCCTCGGTGGGTGGATTAAGATGTGATTTATTTCCTTTATATATGAGATATTATCGAAATGTAGTAAAAAAATGCGATATGCCCGAAAGTGATATGTTCTCTTTCTCCATCACGGCTTTATCAATGCTTACCGATATAGGAATTCATTATGAAATTAGAGAAGATGTTAACTCTCTAGAAAATTTATCTTTTATTGTAAGTCTTATTCCCGATGAATATAAAGATTTAAGAGATTATTTTACATTATTGTTAGATCCAACCACTAAAAACGAATATATCACACCAGTTTTAAAATCATTAACTCTTAAACCTAACACTAAAAAAATCGAAATAGATAAAAAATATTTTCTACGTTAAAAGACGCATTTACAATTTGCGTCTTTTTCAATTAACTTTCTAGTTTCAATTTTTGCCATTGATTATTTGTCTAAGTTCGTCATTTTAAATCTATTGATACAGACTAGTTTATAGATGATAATCTATTTGAACATTTAACTACGTCTACTTTATCGGTTAGCTTTATTGTCACTTAAAGACTCTTTAACTAGCTTGCTTGAACCATTTTTTGAGTATTCTAGCTCCGCTTTAAGATGTGTATTTTCAATTTCTAATCTATTTATTTTTTTATCTTTTGTTTCTTCATTTTTCTTATTATTCATAGTCGTCTATTCGTGTTATAAACACTAGACTTTTTTGTTACGCTATGCTTATTGGCTATTTAATGAGAGACTTACGGCATCTCATTTGCTGAGTAATTTTTGGTCTACTCATAGTTTATCAATTCCTTTCCAAAAATTGAGTTGGACTGGTTTGACGAACCTACATTGTGCGATTTTTACTTCTTTGGCACACTTCTATCTTAATCACACAAAATTTCTTGACATCATAAGAATATCAAATATTCTATTCAACCAAAAAAGAGGTTGCCCTCTTTACTTACTTTCATACTCTTCTAAAACTTTTCTAATTCCTATATAAGGCAACATAGCACAATGCTTTCTGTTTCCTTGCTTATAAATCGTATTATAAACAATACCTTCATTTAATATCTCTTCATCATAATCTCGTTCATTGACCATAGCATCAAAATTATCTATATATTCTTTAGCTTCCTTAACTGTTTTTCCAATTAAATTTGTAATCATAATGGATGTTGAAGAAGTAGAAATCGCACAAGCTTCTCCATCAAATTTAATATCTTTTATGATACCTTCTTCCATTAAAATATAAAGGTTAATATTATCAATACAAGATTCATTATTTGAATTTACTTTAATATAACGCTCATCTTCTATTGTTTCCTTATTTTTTGGATTTTGATAATGATCTAAAATGATTTCTCTTCTTACATTTTCATCCATTATAACATCTCCTTCAATATCTTTTCTTTATCCGTTAATAACTCTACTAACATATCGATTTCTTCTACTGTATTATAAAAATACAAACTAACACGAATAGTATTGTTAACCCCCACTTCTTTTTTTAATATTTTAGCACAATGATTACCAGCACGAACACAAATATTGTATTTATTTAAGTAATAAGCAATATCTTGGCTAAAAATATCTGCTACATTAAAAGAAACAATGCCACTATCGCTTTCTAAATTAATAATATCGATATGAGGTATCATAATTAATTTATCGACTAAATACTCTCTTAAATTTTTTTCGATTGTTGCAATTTTTTCTAGGCCTATACCTTCAAGATAATCTATAGCACTACCAAGTGCGATTACTCCAGCTATATTAGGAGTTCCAGCTTCTAAACGAGTTGGAAGTCCTTTGTAATACATTTCATGCTCATTATCAAAAGACTCATTCATTCCACCACCTAGAATAAAAGGCTCCACATTTTCTAAAAGTTCTTTCTTCCCATATAAAACTCCTACCCCAGTTGGTCCACACATCTTATGACCTGAAAATGAAAGGAAATCTACATCTAAATCTTGCACATCCGTTTTAATATGTCCTATACTCTGTGCTGCATCCACAACAACAAAGATATTATGCTGATGAGCAAACTCTACAATCTCTTTAATGGGACGAATATCTCCTATTACATTTGTAATATAAGCAAGACTAATCACTTTCGTATTAGGCGTAATAGCCTTTTTTACATTTTCTAAAGTGACATAATGATGATCATCCAAAGGAATATATCCAATTTTTATTCCATTAGTATTTGCTAAACGAAACCAAGGAAGTACATTTGATGCATGCTCCGACTTTGTTATTAAAATTTCATCATTCGGTTCTAATAAATGTTGAAAAAAACCACTAGCAATCAAATTCAAACCTTCTGTAGAACCAGAGGTAAAAATAATTTCTTCTAAGTATTTGGCATTAATAAACTTTCTTACCTTATCACGTGTACTTTCATATTCTTGATCCACTTTATACGCAATATCATAATCTCCACGATGACTACTTGCACCATATTGACTATAATACTCTACCGTTTTGTCAATCACACATTGTGGTTTTAACGTAGTAGCACCATTATCAAAATAAACAATATCTTCACTTAACATAGGAAAATCTTCTCTATTCATAAAAAAATCACCTCCTAGAATTCTTCTTTTAATTCTTCATTTTCTATTATTCCTTTTAAAAACCCTTCTTTAATCAAAGAAGTCGCATTACTTTCTTCTAATCCTTTTCCTTTTAAATAAAAGAGTTCCTCTTCATCTACAGGAGCAATAGTCGCATTATGCACCGCTAGAACAGAATCTGTTTTTACAAGTAAATCTGGCATAATTTTTATACAGTGATTGTTCTTCGTAATAGCTTTAATATCTTCTACATATTCATTATTTTTTGTATTTTCTTCTATAGAACCTACTGCTTTGACAATTAAAGTCCCATCATTTTCTACTGCTCTAACAACTATTTGATTTTTATTGTTTGATGTAGTCATTTCATTTTCAATCATAAGTTCATTTTCACCACAAAATACACAAGCATAATAGAAATCAAGTTTTGATGATTCGCTATTATAAATTTTTATGGCATTTTTCGTATTCGTGACATAAATTAAAATTTCTAATGTTAAATGACTATTTTCTTCTAAATAAATCTTTACGTCTTTGTTACAAAAATCTTTTATTCCACAATATACATTTCCTTTTACAAATAAAGAAAATGAGCTTGGAAATGAACTTAATATTACCTTTTCATCACTTAAATAAAACTTATTCTGTTCTACTATTATTTTATTCACAAGCATCACTCTTATCTATAATGCTTGCCCCAGAAAAACCCTCATTAAATATTTTTAAAGCAAGTTCATAATGACCACTTTGGATGATTTTCTTATTTCCTAGGACATGAACAAATTCTGGTTTTATTATATCGAGTAGTGCTTTTTGATGAGTAATAATAAGGATACTTGGTTTATAGCTTTCGTAATACTCTTGAATAGACTTTGCAACTAACTTTAAAGAATCTACATCAAGCCCTGAGTCAATTTCATCTAAAATGATAAAGTTTGGTTTTAATACCCACATATGAAGTAATTCCATTTTCTTTTTTTCTCCACCACTCATATTGTAATTAATATCACGATGAATAAAACTTGTAGGAATTTCTAATTTTTCACAAAGTGTTGTTAAACTACGATTAAACTCCAATATGTTTTGCTCTTTTTTTCCTTGATCGTTTAAAGCTGTTCTTAGCATTTCTGCATTACTTACGCCTTTAATTTCTACAGGATTTTGATTGACCAAAAAAAGCCCATCTCTTGCCACCTCAGTCGTATTCATTTTAAGTAAATCTTTTCCATTTAAAGTAATGCATCCCTTTACAACTTCATAATGCATGTCTCTTAATAATACTTTAGATACAGTAGACTTTCCAGCACCATTTTGCCCCATCAATACATGAATTTCACCTGGTTGAATTTCCAAGTTAAAATCTTCTAATATTGTTTTATCTAAAACTTTAACAGTTATATTTTCAATTTTTAACATAGCAAACACCCGTAAGTATTGTATCAAATTATGGAAGTTAAGTCTATTTTTTCTGAAATTTCAATCCTCAAAAAAAATCGCTAAAATGCGATTTTAATCTATTGCAATATGTTTTTTCCTTTTGTTAAATCTCTTTTATATGTCATTTCATCATTAGAATTCTTTTCCTTTAAGGAAATACTTTCTTGTATCATATTATTAAAAATAATTGTAAACTCTTCTAAAGTCATTTCTGGATTATTCCTTAATAACCATAAAGCCATTGTTTGCAACATATCAAACTTCTCGTCTTCTTGTGTTTCCGTCAAATAATCCCTAGCATCAATAAAAAATTCAGTCGCATATGACAAATATTGTCCACAAGACAAACAGCGAAATATACGTCCATATGTAGGAAAAGAATCAGTAGTACTTTTCATAATAATACTAACATGTTCACAATCATTTTGATTTTCCAATATATCTTCTTCTAAATTTTTCAGTTCTTTTTCTAACTTCTTTTTCTTGTCATGTAATTGTTGTGAATACTCTATTTTTTTCATTTTATTCATATATATACTCCCTCCATTTATATGATTATATAATATTAAATTAAATAAGAAATATCAAATTGCAAAAAGTTTTGCTTCTTGCTTTTTTTATTTTTCTTTTACAGATTTAAATATCTTTTTCCATAAATCTTGACTAGAATAATTTAGAATTCCAACCTTGTAAATACGTAATCCAAAGTAGAATAATACATACGTTACTACTCCACAAATCACAGTCGAAATAATAAGTTCTAGTAAACTAATTTGGCCAAGTAAGAATATGACTGGTGCAATTAAGAATGATAACATTGGAATATAAGCAACAATTTTTACAAACAAAGCACCTTCAAAAGCAGAGGCCATAATAGCAATATAATATCCAACTAACAAAATAATCATCAGTGGTGTTTGCAATTGTTGATAATCCTCAATATTGGTAGTCATACTTGCTAGTACTCCTGCAACAATAGCATAAGCAAGGAAACTAAAGATAAATAACAATAAGATAAAAGGCAACCCTTGTAACAATAAATCAAGTACACCTGTATTTTTGACCATTGTTAAAGTATCGTTTACAAAATCTGTAACTTCTCCAGGAACAGCTCCAATTAAAGATGATGTAAGAAGTTTACGTACAATTAAAGCAATAAGAGCATATCCAACTAACATCAATGCTTGTATAATAACAAATAGTGTTGAAGAAATAATTTTTGATGCAAAATGTATTTTAGGAGAAACATTTGAAATAATGATTTCCATGCTTCTTGTCGATTTTTCATCATTAATTTCTGCCCCAATCATTTGTGTTAACATTGTAATTAATAAAAAGAAAGGAACAATCATTACAATAATAAGGCCACTAGAAACAATGCCTTGCCCTTCGGCGTTTTCTTCTAAATCTGGATTTATTACCTCTTTATTGATACTAACATTACTTGTAAGAGCAGCAATTTCACTTTCAGACAAACCACTATTTTGTAACACATATGCTGTCTTTACACTATTTAAACTCATTTGTAAAAGTTGATCTGTTATTGTTCCTATTGGGTCAAAACTAATAACATTTACTTTTATATACTCTTCTGTTGAAGGTACAATATTAACAATAACATTATCACTATCTTTTATTTCTTCTTTTAATTCATCAATAGATTTTGTACTATTTTCTAATTCATAATTTCCTAAATCCTCTAAAGAGTCTTTTAAAGCATTAAAGTTTGCATCTAAAATGGAATAAGAATTAGCTTCATCAACCACAAATACTTTAGTACTATTTTCAAAATCTCCACCAAAAAAACTAATCACCCTATCAATATTTACTACACCAATTAATAAAACTAAAATTAAAATATTTGCCACTTTAAACCATTTGGTGTTAATTTTCTTTTTTAAGCTTTGCTTAATTAAAAATTTTAATTTAGTTTTCATAGGTTACACCTACTTTCTCTAAGAAGATTTCGTTTAAAGTTGCATCTTCAACTACAAATTTACTAACTTCTTTACATTTTTTTATGAAATTAAAGACATCACTTGCATTTTCATCTGATTTTATTTTGACAATCATTTCTGTTTCATTTACTGTAACATCTAAAACTCCTTCTACTTTTTTTAATGCTTCAACATCCACATCTTCTGCAATAACATGAATATTTTTCTTACGATATTCTTTTTTTATTTGTTTAAGCTCTCCAGATAAAACACTTTTACCATGTACAAGAACGACTAATTTTTCGCAAAACATCTCTACATGTTCCATACGATGAGAAGAAAAAATAATACTTGTTCCTTTCGCTTTCAAATCTCTTATAACATCCATAAACATTTGCACATTAATCGGATCA
Source organism: uncultured Bacilli bacterium (assembly GCA_949280095.1). Lineage (GTDB taxonomy): Bacteria > Bacillota_I > Bacilli_A > RF39 > UBA660 > MGBC108787. Next base: position 2,013 of record CASDHD010000033.1, on the reverse strand, counting down.
AGACCAGAAAATGGCTCATCTAAAATCAACAATTTTGGCTCATTAATAATAGCTGTAATAAATTGGACCTTTTGTTGATTTCCTTTTGACAATTCTTTAATTTTACGTTCTTTGTATTCCAAAACATGAAATCTTTCTAACCAATAATCAAGCCTTTCTAATATAGTTTTCTCATCCATTCCTTTTAATATTCCATAATAAATAACTTGCTCTTTCACGGTTAGTTTTGTAAGTAAACTTCTCTCCTCCGTCAAAAATCCAATTTGATCCGTTACTGTATAATCAATAGGCTTCCCATCTAATGTGATGCTTCCTTTTGTTTTATCTAGCAAACCATTAATCATGCGGAATGTTGTTGTTTTACCAGCACCATTTACACCCAAAAGTCCAAAGATTTCTCCTGGCTTTACTTCGAATGTTAAATCATCAACTGCTAAAAAGTTGCCATAATACTTTGTTACATTTTCTATTTTTAACATATAACTTCCTCCTAAAATTCATTATAACACTAATTTGTCTTCTCACAAACATTATTTCTTCCTAAATTATCCCCCCCCCCCGACTGTGTTTGTCAACCATTTTTTAATTTTCTTTTTTCTTTTATTTTTCTTCTTTTTACATATAAGATAAATAACAAGGAAGAGGAGAACCAAAAAAGCGCTAAGCACAATGAATTTTGTGTATTTATAAGAAATCTCTTCATGCAAAAATACATCATATGTATACAAAGTCGTACCTTTATTCTTTACCGCTATTTCTCCTAATTTGTCGCCAGTTTTCACTTTATAAGTTAAAGAATCCAATCCATTATAAATATATTCTAGCTCACTATCATTTTTTAAATAAAGAGAAATATCTTCATCACTTTTAATTTCATAAATTTTAGAAAAACCATCTTTAATTTCTAAAGTATAAATAATATCGTCCTTTTTTAAAATAGGTTGATAACTAAAATTTTCAAAAAAATAATTATAAATTGCCAAACTATCTACAATATGATTAGGAAATCCATTCTCATAATTCGAGCCTGCTGTAATAAGTAAATACTTTGTCCCATGATATTCTGCAATACTAGAAAGACATAGCCCAGCTTTACTCGTATAACCAGATTTAGATCCCAAAATAAAGTCTATATTTAGATTATACTTTTGGGACGGAAATACAAGGGTGCTATCAAATTCTAATTGATTTAATGTAATATAATGTCTTGTTGTATAGATTTCATAGAAAGTTGGATTTTCTAGAGCATAAAGTAAAAGTGTTGCTAAATCATCTAACGTAGAATAATTTTTTTCATTGTCTCTTCCTACAGGATTTTCATAACTAGTTGCAAGCATTCCAAGACTATTTGCTTTTTCATTCATTTTTTCTACAAAAGAAGAAAGGTTTTTACTTGCTAAAATAGCAAGTGCTTGTGCAGCTTCTGCTCCACTTGGAAGAAGAGTTCCATAAATTAAATCTTTAATTGTGACTCTATCTCCTACATGAAACCCAGCTTCTGCATAACCAGTAATATTATAAAATGCTCCACTGGGTACTGTAACTATCTCTTCCAAATTATCAAATGTCTCTATAGCAACAAGAGCTGTCATTATTTTTGTCAAACTAGCAATGGATATTTGCTCTTCACTATTTTGTTCATAAATTATTTTGTTTTCCTTTAAATTATAAAGTAAAATATTTTGAGCTTGTACATTAGGCAAATCAATATCTAAATAAGTATAATCTGATTGTGCAAAAAAGGTTGGTAAAAAACAAAAAAATAAAACACTAATAAAAAGAAACTGTTTGCATAGTCTTATCATAAATTCCCTCTTTATATTCTAATTAAATTTTAAATATATTAAAAAAAGAAAATCATTCTATTCTTCTTTTAACAAATTAATCTTTTCTACTGACAAGTTGGTAACATCTGCAATTTGTTCTATCGATAACACACCCATTGCAAGTAATTTTTCTGCTGTTTCAATAGCATTTTGTTCTATGCCCAATTTTTTGCCCTCTTTTAATCCG
>CASDHD010000032.1 GCA_949280095.1 uncultured Bacilli bacterium | reverse complement strand
TTACCTATTTGCAAAAACGGGATTTCCATTCGGGATTTCCTAATCAAAATCGACCATTTTAATAATGATTTTTGTTAAAAATGAATAAAATGATTTATAAGGAGGAATGGTTTTCTATGAATAACTTTCCTCCTAATATAAATCCTACTACCTATAATTTGATTGCTGTTGCAATTGGAATCGTTTTAGTTGGAGATTTAAATGCGAATGAACAAAACTCTTTAGGTAACTGGTTTATGCTATTAGGGCAATATTTAGCAACCAATGCATCCCAACAACAATTGATTGAATCTCGTATTGAAAATAATAACATCAATATTAATAGTAAAAAAAGTAAAAGTGGTAATGGTCCTTTTACAACAGATAGTAACGTAAGTAATCAAAACCAAAGAGGAGAGGTCGATTTTTTACTTGACGCTATTGATAGAATTTATGAAGAACTTAATAATATTAAAGAGCAAATAAATGATGACATATAAAAATCAAGTGCATTTTTTACACTTGATTTTGTTAATGTTAATCTAATTTTTTTACACTTAATGCTGCATTATTTACAGAACCAGTTGCTGCTTCAATAGGTGTTATCACCATATCAATAACGTCTCCAACTGCAAGTGTTCTAATTACACTACCACTATAAATTCTATTTTCTCCATCTGCAAATGTATTAGTAATCATTGCTGAATCTACTGGTGTTCCATTTTCTCTTACAGCAAGTGAAATGGTAGCTGAATTCGTTGATGTTACATTCGCTGAAAAATTAATTTCGTAGTCTCCTTCTTCATTAATCGTTACGCTATTTGCTGTTGCATAGTCTACATTATCAACTGGCATATTAGTTGGCAATTGTATTGGTGTAGGAACATTTGCTACTAAAGATATAGGTTGCGTAACAGCGTTATATTTTCCTCCGTATGCTGAAAGTCCTGTACCACTTTCACCGACTGGACCAGTTGTTTAGGGTTTAAGGTGGCACTCTAATTTCTTAGTACAAATTATTATGCTACTTCTTCATCAAGTTGTTTTACAGATAGTGCTGCTTGAGTTACTGTACCGCTACCATTTTGACTTGGGGTAATAGCTAAATCAATTGTATCTCCTGAATTTAAAGCAATAATTACACTTGTACCAAATGTCTCTGGGTCAGTATTTGCTGCAGCTACAGTTTGAAGTGTTCCTGGAATATTTGTATTATTTCTTCTTACAGCTACTCCTAAATTACCTGCAATATTTGTACTAGCAGTAATGCTATAGTTAATTTCATAATCTCCATCTTGAGTAATATTAATAGTACTACCAGTAGTTGTTACATTATGAAGTGGCATTTCATTTGTTAATGTAAATTGGATTGGCGTATTTTCTGTTAAATTTATTGGTGTTGAATTAGCGTTATATAAACCACCATATGCAGCTAAGCCAGCAGTACTTTCTCCTGCAGGGCCAGTAGGTCCAGTTGGTCCGGTAGCACCTGTTGATCCTGGTAAACCTTGAATTCCTTGAGGTCCAGTTGGTCCAGTTGGTCCGGTAGCACCTGTTGATCCTGGTAAACCTTGAATTCCTTGAGGTCCAGTTGGTCCAGTTGGTCCAGTAGCACCTGCTGCTCCTGGTAAACCTTGAATTCCTTGAGGTCCTGTTGGTCCAGTTGGTCCAGTAGCACCTGTTGTTCCTGGTAAACCTTGAATTCCTTGAGGTCCAGTTGGTCCAGTTGGTCCAGTAGCACCTGCTGCTCCTGGTAAACCTTGAATTCCTTGAGGTCCTGTTGGTCCAGTTGGTCCAGTAGCACCTGTTGTTCCTGGTAAACCTTGAATTCCTTGAGGTCCAGTTGGTCCAGTTGGTCCAGTAGCACCTGCTGCTCCTGGTAAACCTTGAATTCCTTGAGGTCCTGTTGGTCCAGTTGGTCCACCTGCAGGCCCAGTTGGTCCAGTAGGTCCTGTTGGCCCTGTAATTTGTCGTCCACCACAACAACATCCCATTGGTCTATAATTGCAAGCAAAATCATTTACGATTTCCAATGCTCTATTGTAAGATGGATTGTTATTTTCATTCATTTTTTTCCTCCTTTACTATAAAATATGAAGAATAAATGTTTTCGAAAGTGCTCCTATCACAAAATTTAAAAATTTTTATCACCAATTTATAATTTTGGCATAGTCGTTCATACTAAGAATGGTGAATTTTTATGAACGAAAAAAAATATAATGAAGAACTCTTATCCTTTATAAATAAAGCAACTTGTCCTTTTACAGGGGTAAAGGAAATAAAAAGAATACTCTTAGAAAATGATTTCCAAGAATTAGAAGAAAACAAACTTTGGATCTTAGAGGAAACTGGAAAATATTTTGTAACTAGAAATGATGCATCTATCATTGGCTTTACCTTAGGAAATAATGAATCATTTAATATTATTTGCACTCATATTGATACTCCTGCTTTTACTATTAAACCTAAAAATGATATTTACGAAAAAAATTATTTAAAAATTAATGTTACTCCCTATGGCGGACTTTTAAACTATGCTTGGTTAGATGAACCTTTATCTATTGCGGGAAGAGTTATTATCAAAAAGCAAAACACTTATTATAAAGAAATCATCGACTGTGAAAAACCACTTCTTTGCATTCCTAGTGTTGCTATTCATCAAAATGATACCGCAAATGATAATTTGAGTTTGAATAGTCAAACGGATATGCTTCCATTTCTTTCTTTATCAAATACAAAAGACTCTATTAAAAAAATAATTCAAAAACAAGTCAAGCTTAGATCTGAAGAAGAAATTTGTGATTATGATTTGTTTTTATATGATACTGTAAAGCCCATTTACTTTGGTTTAAAAGAAGAATGCATTTTATCTCCTCGAATTGATGATTTGTCTTGTACTTTTCCAGCTTTAAAAAGTTTTATCAGTCAAAATAAAAATAAAAATAATACTATTTTTTGTGCATTTAATAGTGAAGAAATAGGAAGTCTTACCAAAGAAGGTGCTGATTCTTCCTTTTTAATGGATATACTAAAACGAATCACGGGTACTATAGAAAAAGATTTGTCGATTATGATAAGCAATTCTACAATATTAAGTGCGGATAATACCCATGCAACACATCCAAATCATCCAGGAAATAGTGATATCAATAACGAAGCTCTGCTCAACAAGGGAATTGTCATTTCAAAAGAATCTTCTTCCACAACTGATAGTATTACATCTTCTATTTTTAAAGGAATTTGTGAAAGTGTTCATGTTCCATATCAAGATTTTGTATCCAAAAATGATATGACAAGTGGTAGTACTTTATCAGGAATTAGTTTACGACATGTAAGTATTGATTCTATTGATATTGGTCTTGGACAACTTGCTATGCATGGTGCAAAAGAGATTATAGGGAGTAAAGATTCTTACTATCTATATTTGGCCTTTAAAAAGTTTTATGAAACAAAAATTACTAAAGAAAAAGATAGAATTCGGTTAAAATAAATTCTATCTTTTATATTGCAACAAACAAATTTCAATGACGCGAAGAAATGGACATATCAGAAAAATCAGAATGAGATGCTGATCTAAGATATTCACTTTGTTCTTTAAAAGAAACCATTTTTCTTATAAATAACAGTAAAACAGAATAAACTGGAATAGTATCAGATTTGTTTAAAGAAAGAAAAAAATAATCTCCTAATACATTTTTCCACTGTATTTTATAATTTCCAAGATTTTTTTCTGTTGCTATTTTCCTATCTGGATGAAGTAAATCAATATATTTTTCATTCTTTTTCAACAAAATTGTTGTGTAATGATAAGAAGAATTTTCTTTTCTTATCTCTGCATGATAAAAAGTATTAATCGCATACTTTTTAAATATTCCAACTCTATTCATTTAAATACCTCTCACAAAATGTGTATTTATCATAAGACTTTTTTTGAAAAAGTTCAAGTATATTTTATAATGTTCATATTTGATGCGTTTTTTTTGTGAAAATTGGGTGTATTAAGCATATTAAAAGAACAATTCTTTTCTATGTTGTCTCATAGATAATTATTAAAAGTATTACACTTTATAAAATCATTACATAATTGTAATATTCTGTCACAATAAACGAAGGCTTAAATTTTTCATTTCCTTTAAAATAAGAGAGGAAGGAGAATTTATGAAAGATAAATTGTTTGTTGTACTAGGAACAGTATTATTTTTAGTAGGATGTGGATTAGGACTTTATTATATGGAAAATACGGAAGAGACTTATTATACTAAAATTGACAACACACGAGTTGAAAAATTATCTTCTAGCAGTGATATGAACTATGAATACACTCTTACTAGCTATAATAAAAGCGGTAATAAGAAAGAGTTGAAATTTAAGACTAGTAGAGAACTTAAAAATGGTGCATACTTATCTTTAATTGTCAAAACTTTTGGAGTTCATCAATGGGAAGAAATTCAATACGAAGAATTACCAGATAATGTTCAAGAAAAGTTTAAAGAATAGTAGTATATTTCCTATTTTTCGTTTATAAAATCTTGTGTTTGGTTCAAACTATTTACTGGTGAATATGATGATTTATGATTATGAAATCAAGACTAAAAATAGGGAAGAAATTTTATATGTTTATTTGGATATTGGACAAGAATTTGCTAAGTTAAATGCGAGTAAGAAAAAGAAAAAACTAAAAGAGATTATCGAAGAGTATCTTGAAAAAAACAATATTTTATTTAAAGGAACTACAGTAGCTATTTTAGTAGGTGGTTTAGTTGTAGGGACTCTTACTTTAAAAAATCCCATAAAAGAAATAGAAAAGGATGCATCTGTTTTTTCAACTACAACCATTTCAACTTTAATAAAAAGCGAAGAGGAAAGAGATGTAGTAGAAGAAAAAGTAGAAGAAATGGAGGACGTACAAGAAATAATACAAGAAGAGTCAAGTACATCTCAAGAAGAATCAACTGTGAGTAATTCAAAATCAACTGCTTCAAAATCTGTTTCAAAAGACCAAAGTGGCAATATGAATCAAACTGTAGAGGTACCAGTTGTAGAGGAAGAAAAAACTTATGTAACAGTTTATCGTAGCAATGGTCAAGTTTTAAAGTTAGAGTTAGAAGAGTATGTTATTGGAGTAGTAGGTGCGGAGATGCCTGCCTCATTTCATATAGAAGCCTTAAAAGCTCAAGCAATACTTGTTCGAACATATGCTTTAAAATCATTAGAAATAGGTCTACGTCTTACGGATAATTCAAGTACTCAAAATTATAAAAGTAATGCAGAATTAGAGAATGTTTGGGGAAGCAGTTTTCGTACATATTATAACAAAATAAAAAGTGCAGTTGAGGCAACTAAAGGTATGTACTTAACTTATAACGGAGAAATAATTGATGCTGTGTATCATTCAACAAGTAATGGTGTAACAGAAGATGCCAAAAATGTATGGGGAAATTCTGTGCCTTATTTAGTAAGTGTTACAAGTCCTTATGATAGTCTAAACTCTTCTTTTAACTATGAAAAAACATTTACTTATGCAGAATTAAGCCGACTACTGGGTTTTTCTATTTCGTCAAATACTCTTTTTGAACTTCAAAGCCTAACAGAAGGAAATCGTGTTTCAAAATTTTTAATTGACAATCAAGTTTACAGCGGAGTGGATCTACGAACAAAGCTGGGTTTACGTTCTGCAACATTTGAAATTGTAAAGTCTGAGAATACTGTGACATTTGTAACAATTGGGTTTGGCCATGGTGTTGGAATGAGCCAATATGGTGCCAATGGAATGGCTAAAAATGGAAGCAGTTATCAAGATATTTTGAAACATTATTATACTGGTGTTACTTTAAGCCATAAGTAGGCAAAAGTTCATTTAAAGTATGACCAATTAGCTCTGAAATATCTTGGACATATATATCGACGTCTTTAGTAGATAACAAGTAAGGTTTTCCTTGTAAATCTAGTTCAATTGCGGTTGGTACGCCAATCGTTAGTACAGGAATACCTAAACTTTTTTTACTTATTTCTTGATTAAACCCTTTTAGGCCACTACCAGGAACAATTCCTGTATTTGTAACTTCAATAGAATGATTCAAGTATTTTGGATTTTCACAGACAAAAGCATCTAGACATAAAATGATATCAGGTTTTATTGTCTTTGCAACACTTTTGATAACCTTTAATGTATCAATTCCTGTTTCCATTAAAGCACCTGGTTCTAAAGCAGATATTTTATTTTCAGAGGAATTTAGACCTAATTGGTTTACAAAAGCATTTACGTTTAATGTTTTTAAAATTTGGGGACCAATGGAATCTGATGTAAAGTTGTCATTTCCTAAACCCACTACAAAAAAATGAATTTTAGGAGGAAGATTTTCTTCTTTTAACAGGCAATCCATTGCATCTATTAAGTCCTTTTCAATTTTCTTTTGATTTTGTAAGTTTTTGAAAGTTAGACAAATATATTTTTCTTTTTGGTTTGTTTCAATTCTTAAGTCACTTCTTATTCCTTTAATTTTCATTTTAATCACATTTTTATTATTCTAAAAAAATAGATTTTTATTTACATAAAGTAAGCTTTTTTGGCAAAATTAGTAATGGTGATAGGATGAGCTTGTGGGAAAAAGATTTAATATTAAAAACTTTGCCTCGTTTAGAGAGTGATATGTGTGTTGATACTTTAATTATTGGAGGAGGTATTGCAGGTTTAACAACTTTGTATTATTTAAGAGATGAAAGTTCTGTTTTTCTTGTTGATGCTGGTGTTATAGGAAAGGGAGTTACGAAGAATACGACTGGAAAGTTAACTTATTTACAAAATACAATTTATAGTGATTTAACAAATAATATTCATTATGATACAGCTGTTTCTTATTTAAAGTCACAGAAAAAAGCAATTGAGTTAGCTAAAGATATCATAACAAAAGAAAAGATAGATTGTCATTTAGAAAGGGTAGATTCTTATGTTTTTGCATTGAATAAAAAGGAAGAAAAAAAATTAAGACAAGAAAGTGAGTTTTTGGAGAGCCAGAGTATTGAGGTAAAAGAGGGAAATTTACCTTTGAAGGTCCCTTACATAGCGAGTATAAGCGTTCAAGATACATATGTATTTAATCCGATAAAGTATTTAAATCATTTAAAAAAAATGTTAAAGGATAAAATTTTTGAGTTTACTAAAATTACAAAAATAAAACGAATTGGCTCTAAGTATGTTTGTTATAGTGGCGATGTAAAGATTGTAGCTTCTAAAGTGATTGTCACTTGCCATTATCCTTTCTTTTTCTTGCCCTTTTGTTTGCCTTTAAAATCGCATATTGAGAAATCTTATATTATTGCTAGAAAAGTAAAAAACAATCCCAAATTTTCTTGTATTAATGTGGACAATCCCAGCATTTCTGTTCGTTATTATGAAGATGAAAAAGGTATTTATCAAATATGTCTAGCATGTTCTCATAAAACTTCAAAAGAACAAAATGATGAAGAAAATTTCAAAAGAGTGAAAAGGATTTTTAATATTAGTCAAGATGATATCGTTACTTGTTGGAGTAATGTGGATATTGTTACAGATGATAAAATGCCTTATATTGGGGAGGTAAAACCGCATCTTTTTCTAGCAACGGGCTTTAATACTTGGGGAATGACGAATGGTATTTTATCAGGTTTTATGTTAAGCAATATGGTTTTAGAGAATCCTGTTCCTTTTGAAGACTTATTCACATTAAAAAGAAGTGATTTTTATCAAGTAAAAAATTTCTTTCCTAATTTGTTAAATAGCGTTGTAGCTTTTATTGGGAGTAAAAAAAGAGAAAAAGAGTGGTATGAAAATCGCCTAGTGATAACAAAGAAAAATGGCAAATCCATTGCTATTTATAAAGATACAAAAGGAATAGAACATATTGTTTATACAACTTGTCCACATATGGGGTGTAGTTTAGTTTTTAATGAAAAAGAACTTACTTGGGATTGTCCTTGTCATAGTTCTAGGTTTACGATTGATGGTGAATGTATAAAAGGACCGAGTACAAAAGATATTAAATATAAGGAATAATTATTTTTTGGTTAAGCTTAGTTGCTGCATTTTTTCTTGAAGATTTTGGTATTTATCATCCATAAAAGTAATTCCATGATCTCTCAAATTTTTTTCTATATCGTTTGTCTTATTATAACGAATTTTTTCAAAGTTGGTAAATGCAAGTTCTCTATCTTGTGTATACATTTTTTCTAAATCTAGGCTTGTTAAAGCTGAAAGGGCATATTTTGCTAATTCTGTACTTTTTTCACTCAAATAACTTGAAAGTAGAGATTCACTGATTTCAAAAGTTAATTGTTGTTCTAATAATTTTTTGGTTATTCCTTCTATTTCAATTTTTTTTTCTTCTTTGTAGAGCAATAAACTTAAATATTGAGCATAAAAAGCAATAAAATTAGTATCTAATATATTTATAAATTCATTGCAATATAATTTTTTTGTTATTTCGAGAGGAACAATCTTTTTTTCTTTTAAAAATTCTATGGAAAGAAAATTAAAAAAATATCCTTCTAATTCTAAAAGAAACTGATGATTATTAGAGGTAGAAACATTTGTATCAGAAGCATAAAAAATACCGTGGGCTATTTCGTGATTTAGTGTCAAGAAATCGTTAATTGTATCTTGTCTAAAGATTAAAAAATAAGGAACATAAATAGGATAAGTAAAAGGGTAAGTTTTTCCATAATTTGTATTATAAGTTTTCTTTTGAATACGAAGAAGGTTTTCTTTTTTATCCATGTATTTATCTGCAATTTGTGTATAATGCTTAGGAGGAAGCCAAGAAAAGAAATCGTGCGATAATCCTACAAGTTCTTTATCGGATAATTTGAAATTCGGAATGTATTGTAAAGGAGGTAAGCTTTCATAACTATGAAGAACGTGCATTGTATTTAAAATCCATTTTCGAATAAAAATAGGGACTTTTTGATAGGTATTGAATGTGCTTTTTGGTAAATATTTTGTTTTATCTACATATTTTGGGAAAGTGGGCAAAGACAGATAATATTCTGTTGGAAGGCATAGCATGTTTTCTATTTCTATGATCATATTTAATTTTTCTTGAATAGAAGATTTATCATTTTTGGTTAATCCACTTGTATGTCTTTTTAAATCGATATATTCTTGCTTTAACACTTTTAGTTTTTCTTTATCCCAATTGTATTCCATCACTTTTCACCACTTATGAGTGACTATTATAAGTAAAAATAAGGAAATATGCAAATGTTGTTGCATTTTCATGATATAACAATAAAATAAAATGAAAATCATCATTTCCAAAAGTTTATATTTTTTGTGAGTTTTGAAAATTTTTTTCCAAAACTTGAAATATAAAAAAATAAGAATTATAATGTGGTTATGGCGGATTTTATGATACTAAGAGAAAAATACTAAATAATATTATCGCCTTTAAGAGCACTTGAGAAAACGAAAGATTATTATCCAAAATATTTGTTAACAATGGATATGTATTAGAGGCGACTATAGCTTCTTGAGAAAGATAAATAGGTGATTTTTTATGAGACTTAGTAATGAATGGCAAGATTATGAATGTATAGATGCTGGTGGGGGAGAAAAGCTAGAACGATTTAAGGATGTAATCTTAAGAAGGCCTGATCCACAAGCTATTTGGAATGTAGAAGATTATCATGCTTGGGAAAGTATAGATGGTTTTTATCATAGAAGTAGTGAAGGAGGAGGACATTGGGAATTTAAAAAACGAATTCCTGAGTTTTGGACTATTAATTATAAACATCTAACTTTTAAAGTGAGCCCTACCAATTTTAAACATACAGGTATATTTCCAGAACAAGCAACCAATTGGGATTTTATTATGGAAAAAATTGAAAAAGCGAATCGTGAAATTAAGGTTTTGAATTTATTTGCTTATACAGGTGCTGCGTCTATGGCAGCAGCTAGTCGTCATGCAAAAGTTGTCCAAGTAGATGCTTCTCGTGGAATGACGGATTGGGCAAAAGAAAACATGAGGCTGTCTCACTTGGAAAATGAAGAAATTCATTTTATTGTTGATGATTGTGTGAAGTTTGTGAGTCGTGAAATAAGACGTGGTAATAAGTACGATGCCATTGTGATGGATCCACCAAGTTATGGAAGAGGCCCTAATAAAGAAGTCTGGAAGTTTGAAAAAAACATTTATTATTTAATCAACTTATGTATGCAAATATTATCGGATAAACCGTTATTCTTTTTAATTAATTCTTATACGACTGGTATTTCTTCTACTGTGCTTGAAAATATTTTAAAAACAACCATTTTAAAAAGATATCCAAATGGAAAAGTAAGTGCTGGAGAAGTAGGTCTTCCTATTACAAGAGATAATATGATTTTACCTTGTGGAATTTATGGACGATGGGAAGAATAATGCATATTCTCTATGAAGATAATCACTTATTAGTGGTAGAAAAACCAATTAATGTTTTAGTTCAAGCAGATAATACGAAAGATAAGGATTTACTTACAATGTTGAAAGAGTATTTAAAAGAAAAATATAATAAACCTGGTAATGTATATTTAGGACTTGTTCATCGATTAGACCGAGTAGTAGGTGGGGTTATGGTATTTGCCAAAACTTCAAAAGCCGCGGGAAGGTTATCCAAACAAATACAAAATCATGAATTAAAAAAGACATACTATGCAGTTGTATGTGGAAAGTTAAAGGGAAAAGGACACTTAGAAAACTATTTACTAAAAGATGAAAAGACGAATACTTCAACTGTAAATAAAAAAGGAAAATTAGCACAACTTGATTACGAAGTAGTTGCGAATAAAGAAAATTTTACTTTAGTAAAAATCGATTTGAAAACTGGAAGGCATCATCAAATACGTGTTCAGTTTGCAAATCTTGGTACTCCACTTTATGGAGATGCTAGGTACAATAACAATTATAAAAAAGGAGAACAAATTGCTTTGTTTGCAAGAGAACTTTCCTTTTATCATCCTACAACCAAAGAAGAATTAACTTTTACTTTAAATTTACCTAATCGATATCCTTATACATTGTTTAATGAATCGTTAGAATTTTAGCATAGAGCTTCTTTTTTTTTCATAGAATTTACTGGGTGATGCTATGGAGTACCGTGTAAATATTCCGTATCCAGAGGTAAAAGTAGCAGGAAAAGATGTAGAAATAGCAAAAGATTTACTTTCTTCTTATGCTGGAAGAGTAAGTGAAGACTCTGCAATTCACGATTATGTGTTTCAAATGATGATGCAAGATCAAGAAGATATTAAAAAAATATTAAAAGGAATTTCTATTGTAGAAATGGAGCATTTAAGTATTTTGGGTCGTCTTATCTACGCGTTAGGTCTTACACCATTATTTGCAAATGTCGAAGAAAATCATACAAAGTGGTTTAGTGGAGAGTATGTTAATTATGAAAGAAATTGGGAACAAATTTTAAAAGATAATATTTTTCAAGAAGAAATGGCCATTAAAAATTATGAAAAAATTATCGCTAAAACAAAAGATGATAGTGTAAAGTATATTTTAAAGCGAATTATATTAGATGAACGTGTTCATGTTGAAATTTTTACAAAGTTATTGGAACATACGAAATGAGAGTTTGCTAAAAGACTCTTTTTGTATGCGAGTAATTTCGCTTGTGAAACAAAAGAAAATAAACTATAATGGTAATAGAAAATAGGTGGACAAAATGGAATCGAAGAAAAAGAAAATAATAGCAATAGTAGGAATATT
>CASDHD010000031.1 GCA_949280095.1 uncultured Bacilli bacterium | reverse complement strand
ATTCAAAATTTTAGGTACATCTTCTATTTTAAAATTCCCGTATATTTGTTTAAGTAAAAGAGGCTGTTCTATTATTTTCTTTATATCTTCAATATTCCATGATTCTAAAAAATCATACACAAGAGAAATTACCTGCTCTTTTTCTTTTTCTGGTATTTTATCAATAGCATCATTTAACATTTGACTCACATTTTTTGCTTCTTTACTTAACTCACTTGTATACACAAAATGATTATTCTCAACCAGCCAAGAATACAAATCATGCTGAAGAAACCCCAATTGTTTACTTTTAATAATAAAAGTTTTTGTATCTTGATTAAGAATGTTTCCAACAATGCTTGCTTTTGGAATAAACGTTATCATTTTTTCTTTTCTTTTTTTGTACAATTCTGTTTCTACAATTTCTTTTCTAAATCCTGGACCATCGTGATTATAGACTCGAATAACACGATCATCATTTTCACAAAATACAGAAGCATACATAGCTAAATTCCCACCTTTAGAATGTCCTCCTACATAAACTCTCTTCTTTGTCAAACGAAGAATTTCATTTAAATAAGAAACTGCTTTCTTTTCCGCAGGAATAACCTCCATATAACTCATATTAAAATTTTCTTTCCATCCTGTAAGAGTTCCATCTGTTCCTTTAAAAGTAACAAATAAAGTTTCATTTGGCAAAATAAATGTCATACCAGCAATTTGCATTTCTTTTTCTTCATCAACTATATTAAAATACCTTGCAACTACAATTTCCTTAAAACGATTGCTTTCACTTAAAAATTGAAACAAACGATTTTGGTTTCTCTTAAATATTGTGTTTTCTTCTATTTGTTTATATCTCACATACAACTCTTTCATCGTTACTAATTCATGATATTCCAAAATGCCTTTTAAATCCAAATAAGAAAAGGCACAAAAAATTAAACTATCTATTTCATTAACAGGACTTTCTAAAAAAGATAAATCTCCTCGCCATTTTAAATAATCAAATACATCGCTCAAAATCATCTTCTCTCTTTCCTTATAAATATATAGAAAAATCAACAAAATTTGACAAAATAAACAAAAAAAGTTAGTATTTTAATTAGAAATAAACGTTGATGAGGTTGTAAAATGATAAATAGAAAAGAGATAAAAAAAGAAGCAAAACAAGTTTTGAAGAAAAACTACTGGCGCACTATCGCCGTAATCTTTTTCATGGCTATGCTGTTAGGAAATTTCAATTTATTTACTAAAAGTCGTAATAGTATTCCTATCATGCATGAAAACGTTCGTTTTACAAAAGTCATGAATAGTAACATTATAAAAGAAACAATTGAAACCATTGGAAATTTTCGCATTGATTTATCAAATTATAAACCAACAAGAGGAGTGCTAGCCAACGTTTTTAATAACGTTACTTCCTCTGGAAATTTTATTTTTGGATTACTTAATTCTTTTAATCAACTTGTATTTCATAATCATTTATGGCAAAGTATCATTATTTTGCTAGGAGCTATTCTCTCTTTTCTATATTGGTTTTTTATTCGTAATATTATGATTGTTGGTGAAAAAAGGTTCTTTTTAGAAAGCAAAAATCACAAAAAGACAAAGTTTGTTAGAATACTCCTTCCCTATCGAGTTAAAAAAATAAAAAATATTAGTTTTACAATGATGGTTAAAACAGTAAAAGAATGGCTTTGGTATTTCACGATTATTGGAGGTTTTATTAAACACTATGCATACATTTTAGTTCCTTATATCTTAGCGGAAAATCCAGAAATAACAGGACAAGATGCTATAAAATTGTCAGAAGATTTAATGAAAGGACATAAATGGGAAATCTTTATATTTGACCTAACTTTTCTTGGATGGCATTTACTTGATATTTTAACTCTTCATTTTTTAGGCATTATGTTTATTAATCCTTATAAAGAATGCTGCATGGTGGAATACTATTTTCTATATAGAAGTGAAGGAAAAAAATGTAATATCAAAAATGTTGCGTATTTAAAGGATAAGGAACTTGAGAAAACAGAAGAAAATTATCCTAGTGACAAATATATTCATAAGGAAATAAAGAAAGAAAAATGGCTACATACCGACTATAACAAAAACTATTCTTTATCTTCTATTATTTTAATGTTCTTTACAGCTTCCATTGTGGGATGGCTTTGGGAAGTAGGACTTAACTTATTCCAATATGGCTTTTTTGCAAATCGTGGAACATTACATGGTCCATGGCTTCACATTTATGGTTGGGGCTTGATGTTGATACTCCTAACCCTCAAAAAATTTCGTGAACATCCTATTGAAACTTTCGTCTTAGTCATGATACTTTGCGGTATTTTAGAATATGGAACTGCTTGGTATTTAGAAACTTTCAAAAACGCTAGATGGTGGGATTATGATCATTTCTTCTTAAACCTTCATGGTCGAATTTGTTTAGAAGGACTACTTACCTTTGGAATTGGTGGTACTTTCTTCATCTATTTTGCTGCTCCTTTTTTAGATAGTTTGTATATCAAAATCCCTAAAAAAATCAAAACAATTCTTTGCGTTTTATTATGTACTTTATACGTTTGTGATTTTGTTTATTCTTCTAAATTCCCTAATACTGGTGAAGGAATATCGCAAGAATTTTCGGCATACAAAAACACTACTGAATTCAAAATTTAGTAGTGTTTTATTTTATGAAATTGTTTCAAATTGACTATTATAAAGTTTTTCATAGAAGCCTTTTTGTTTAATTAATTCCTCATGTGTTCCTTGTTCAATAATATTTCCCTCGTTCATAACTAAGATTAAATCGGCATTTTTAATTGTACTTAAACGATGAGCAATAATGAAAGATGTTCTTCCTACAGTTAATTTATCCATCGCTTTTTGAACTAATTCTTCGGTTCTGGTATCAACATTACTCGTTGCTTCATCTAAGATTAAGAATGGTGCTTCTTCTAGCATTCCACGAGCAATTGTAAATAGCTGTTTTTGACCACTACTTACAGTATCATTATCCGAAACAGTAGCGTTCAATCCTCCAGGTAAAGTTTTAATAAAGTGGGAAACACCAACAGTTTTACAAACTTCCCATACATTTTCATCACTTAAACCTTCTTTATTAAACCTAATATTTTCATTTATTGTTCCATCAAACAACCATGTATCTTGTAAAACCATACAGAACAAATCATGGATATTTTCTCTTGTTAATTCCTTAATCGATACCCCATCGATTAAAATATCCCCGCCATTAATTTCATAAAATTTCATAAGTAAATTTACCATTGTGGTCTTTCCTGCACCAGTTGGCCCAACAATAGCAATTTTTTCACCAGGCTTTACTTTAGCACTAAAATCATGAATAATGGTTTTCTCTGGATTATAACCAAAACGAACATGTTTAAATTCAATTTCTCCCTTAAAACGAGCTTTAACTAAATGGTTATTAAGATGTGTTTCATCTGCTAATTCTTCTTCATCCAAGAATTCAAATACTCTTTCTCCTGCGGCAGCAGTTGATTGAAGAGCAGTCATTGCTTGGGCAATTTGAGTAAGAGGATTGGTAAATAAACGGACATAAATAATAAAAGCAACTATAACACCAAAAGAAATAACATCATTTGAAACTAGTAATGCACCTACGATACATACTGCAACATAACCAAAGTTTCCCACAAAACTCATAATAGGCATCATAAGACCAGATAGAAATTGACTTTTTCGATTGGCTTCATACAAATTGTGATTTAATTTATGAAATCTTTCTAAAGCTTCTTTATCTCCATTATACGTTTTCACAACATTATGACCAGAATAGATTTCCTCAATATAGCCATTGATATTTCCAAGCTCCTCTTGACGTCTTGTAAAATATTTCTGGCTTTTTCCTAAAATCACAATAATAATAGAGAAACCAAGTAAACTTGAAAGCATAGCTGTAATTGCCATAATAACATTTGTAGTAAACATCATAATAATAGAACCAATAAATAAAGTAAGACTCGTAACAAGTGTTGCTAAACTATTATTTAAATTTTGAGCAATCGTATCTACATCATTCGTTACTCTTGATAAAACATCTCCTGTTTCATGAGAATCAAAATATTTAAGTGGTAATTTATTGATCTTACTACTAATCCTCGTTCTTAAAGATTTCGCAAAATGATTAGAAATTGTCGTCATAGAAAAACTTTCGATATAACTAAACAAAGCACTTAGTAAATAAAGAGTTCCAATTAAAATAGCAATATTTTTTACTTTTTCCATATTAATACTAGGTTTAACTAAATTGTAAATAGAGGTTGGAAGTTCATCCATTTTTTGTAAATCTTTTGAAGAATTCATTTCACTCATCAAATGAAACATCTTTATTTGATCCTCTACGGAAATAAGTGTTTCCTCTATCGTAATATCTTCTAACAGAACATAGATAATAGAATCCGGAATTTGAAAAAACAAAGTGAGTTGTTCTTCTTGAGATACATTTTGCATTTCTTCTAAAAGGGAAATAAACTTTATTTTTTCTTCTTCAGGAATAGACAGACTAGAAATTTCTGCCATTTTAGATTTTATCTTTTCTGGTTTTAAATAATCGGATACTGCTTCAGTAATTATATTTAGTTTTTCACTATTAGGTGTAATACCTTCCGTAATTGCATCTGTAAGACTTGATAAACGGTCTGGTGAAATTAAAGTTAAAACAGCACTTAAAGCAGCAAGAATTATAGCAACAAGAAGTAAATACTTCCAAGGTTTCAAATTTTTTAACAATCTTTTAATAGATCCAAAAAAATCTTTTGATTGTTCATTTCCTTGTGGCCCTCTTCCCATAGGTCTAGGCATTATAAATCTCCTCCTCACTAAGTTGCGACAAAGCAATTTCTTTGTAAACTTGACATTTTTTTAATAGTTCCTTATGTGTTCCAACTCCTACACAATTTCCATTATCTAAAACAACAATTGTATCAGCATTTAGAATCGTTCCAATTCTTTGTGCAACAATCAAACACGTTGCTTCTTTCGTATATTTTTTTAATTCACGACGCAAAGTAGCATCGGTTTTATAGTCAAGTGCAGAAAAAGAATCATCGAAAATATAAATCTCTGGATTTCTGGCAATCGCTCTAGCAATAGCAAGTCTTTGCTTTTGGCCTCCTGAAATATTGGTTCCTCCTCTTGCAATATGTGCATCATAAGTTTTATCCATTTTCTCTACAAAATCTGTTCCTTGAGCAACACGAATTGCTTCTTTTACATCATCAAATGAAATTTCTTCCTTTCCGTTGTCTCCATAAGAAACATTTTCAGTAACAGTTCCTGTAAACATTACAGCTTTTTGAGGAACATATCCAATTTTATTATGTAAAACTTCTTGCTTATATTCTTTGACATTCACACCATTTACAAGGACTTCCCCTTCTGTAACATCATAAAATCTAGGAACTAAATTGATAAGTGTAGATTTTCCACTTCCTGTTGAACCAATAAAAGCAATCGTTTGTCCTTTATTAACTTTAAAAGATATATTTTTTAACAAATACTCATCAGCATCTGGATATTTAAAAGATACATTTTTAAATTCTACAGTTCCTTTTTCTACTGTAGTATCTGCAAACGTCCCATCGATAATGGATTCTTCTTTTGTTAATACTTCATTAATACGACTAGCAGAAATATTAGCTCTTGGCCACATCATAAAAATCATTGCAAGCATTAAAAAGCTAGAAATCACTTGCATTCCATAACTTGAAAATACAACCATATTACTAAAAAGTGTAATTTTTCCACTCATCATTGCAGCATCAATTAAATAAGCACCAATAAAGTAAATTCCAAGCGTTAATCCGTTCATAATCAACATCATAATAGGTTGCATCACAGAAAAACATCTTTGATTAAACAATTGCATTTTCGTAAGATCTTGATTTGTTTTTTCAAAACGTTTCTTTTGAAATTCTTCTGCATTAAAAGCACGAACTACTCGAATACCTGATAAATTCTCTCTTGTAACACCATTAACTTTATCGATTAATTTTTGCACACGTTCAAATCTTGGCAACACAATCACCATTAAAATCCCAATTGTTATAAGTAGTACTACAACACATACAGCAGTTAAAATACTCCATTCTAATCCTTTATTAAGAATTTTTAATATCGCCCACACAGCCATAATAGGTGCTTTTACAATCATTTGCAAGCCCATACTAATTAATATTTCGACTTGTGTTACATCATTTGTTGTACGAGTAATTAAACTACTTGTTTCCAACTCTTTCATTTCTTTTGTACTAAATTTTAAAACTTTTGAAAATATCTTGTCACGCAAAATCTTTGAAAAATTAGAAGCAACGGAAGAAGCAAAATATCCTACAATAACAGCAGAAACTAAACTTCCTAAAGCACATAACATCATATAAAAACCTTGTAAAGCAATTTCTCCTATCGTACCTTCGGTTTCTACAAGTCTTGTAATTGCACTCATATAATCTGGCATTTTAAGTTCTAACCAAACTTGGAATACAATTAAAAGAATACAAACTCCTATAAAACAGAAATCTTTTTTTGTTATATTTTTAAACAATTTTCCCATACATTACATCCTCTCTAAATTTTCTAACATTTGATTTAAATATTTTAATAACATTTCTTTTTCCTTAACTGTAAAGCCCCTACACATCTTTTTTTCTAACTCTATTTTATCCTCTGCTATTTTTTCAATCAAATCCTTCGATTTTTTGGTTAAAAGAATAATTTTTTTCCTTGTATCAAATTCATCATTACTTCTTTGAATGAGTTCCTTTTTTTCCATAGTATCTAAAATAGAAGATAGAGTAGACTTATTACAAGAAACAAATGCTTCTAAGTTTTTTTGACATAAAGCTTCGTTATTTTCATAAATTGCCATGATGATAGTTCCTTGAATGGGCGTTATATCAATACCTAATTCCTTATGCCTTTTATTCACATTTTTAAAAATTTGAATATTTAAATCTCTTAAAGTTTTACTGAACTCTAATTCAATCATATAATACACACCTTTAGTTCGTAATCGAACCATTATCATTTTATAGCATATGAAAAAAAATTGCAAGTGTGACTCTTACAATTCTGATTTCTTTATATTTAAATTCTTTAGCTATTTCTGTTAGGCTTTATCACATTTGATAATATCTTTAATTATCTCTAATAAATGATTATAAATAAAAAATCTTCCCTGAGAACACATACTATCAGCGTTTATCACTTCACTATGGATATTATTCATGGACACTTCAACTGTAGTTCCATAATCCATTACTAATTTTTCTACTTTATCAAAATAAAATAACTTCTCATTTTTTATAAAATCAACTAATTTATCTTCGCTTTCATCAGAAATGGTCAACAATTTATTTATATTTGCATGTGTTTCAAATGTTGTATTAAATGTCCCAATAGATTCAAACTCATAAAGACTTTTATCAGTGAAACAAACTAAATATCCAGAATAACTGCCCTTTCCGTTACCAGCAGACCATTCTGATAAATATAAAAAATTACCTTTTTTTAATTTTTCTAACTCTTTTTTTAATTCATCATCATTCATTTCTATATCCTCTTTCTGATTCATTTATCACTTAAAACTTATGTTTTTTAACAATCTGGTGTTCCCGGACAGATTCGAACTGTCCGCTAAGCCTTAGGAGGGCCTCGTTTTATCCAAATAAACTACGGGAACATTAAAATCATTTTAACACAAAATTGGTTAAAATGCATTTCCAATTAATCAATGGTTATTAATTCAAGAATATATATTTTTATTTATTTTAAATCAAAAATAAATTATTATGATATTTTATTATATATATTTTCTATAATATTGTCTGTAATATATTTTCTTTCAAAACGGTTTAACTTGGTATTATGCATAACATTACACATTACAACTATGATTATTTTTTTATCAAAATCAATTAAAAAAGAAGGACCTGTATATCCACTAAAAGTTATTGAATTATCACTACAATTTAATGGAATGTCATTTAAAGCTTTAATATTGTTTCGATAACGTACTCCCATATTATTATATGTTTTCATTAATTTTAAATCTAAATTGTTCTTAATAGCATTTTGATACATTTGATTAATATCAGCATCTAGAACCACGTTTCTTAATATTCGATAATTTTCAATATTTCTATTACTATGGTCTAACATTAAATCTATTGTTTTTTGTGATAAAAGTTTATGATTAAAAAAACTTTTTAAAAATTCTAATAATTCCATTGCAGTAGTAAAAATGGAAGCATGTCCTGTAATTATTCCAAAACTTTTTCCAACACGTGCCTTTGTATCATGAATTAATCCAGACTTAATATAGTCAATGATTTCATTATTTAGAGTTTCATAATTATTGGATGCAATATTACTACCCTTTGGATTAACAGTTGTTTTTTTTAAATTTAACTTTTTAAATATTTTTTCTTCTAGAATTTTATCAAATGATTTATTATAAATTTTTTCAAGAATAGTTGAAAGGATAATATAATGAGTATCAACATAAGTGGGAAAATCACTCTTTATATTTGCAGAAAATAGGATTTTATAGAATTCTTCTTTATTTTTTGCATTTCCTAAATAACCATTTGTCCATATTTCCTGATTATGACTCAATAAATCTATTATGGTTATATTATCTAAAAACAAAAACCTATTATCAATATTTTTAATATAATCATAAATATTTAATTTTCTTTCTTCATAAGCTATGTATACCAAAGTAGCTGTAAAAACTTTAGTTAAGGATGCAATATCATAAAGTGTATCAGTATTACATTCTTTAATAGTTGGTTTTATTTCTCTGTTTCCAACAATAATTTCTTCACAATTTCCGCTATTATATATTTCTATTACATACCCAGGTGAATGAAATTTAGTATATTTTTTTAAATCAATATTCATAATATTACCTCATTCATACATAGATTTATAATATCACATTTGATACTATAATTTCCACTTATTATTTATCTTCTTTTATTCATATTTTTTATTTCCAATCAAGTTAGAATCTGACTAATCAATGGTTATTAATTCATACTCTCTTGAACCCATTTTTTGTTCTTCGGCACTTTTAATTGTAAGAAGTCCATTTCTAGATTCAATTCTTTCTACTAAAGTATCTCTTCCTGGATCAGTAGAATTATACACTAAATCAATACAAGCTTGATCTAAAGCAACAGGATCCGTAGATGCAAGAACACCAATATCTTTCATACAAGGATCTGCTGCAATATGACAGCAATCACAATCAACAGACATATTAACCATTACATTAATATACACAATTCTATCTTGATAAAAATCTGTAATTGTTTTCGCAGAATCGGCCATGGATCTTAAGAAATTATCATGATCTGCTTCCATCATATTTCCATTTATATCTCCGCTACAATGAATATAATTTTTTCCTTTACTTGAAGCAAGTCCAATAGATAAATTCTTAATAGCTCCACCAAAACCTCCCATGGGGTGTCCTTTGAAATGAGATAAAACTAACATTGAATCATAATTTCTCATTTTAGCACCAACATAATTCTTTTGAATAACTGCCCCATTTGGATTTTCTAAAATCTCTTCTGCATCACTATCCAAAATATCCACGTTAAAATATTTACTCCATCCGTGTTTCTCCATCAATGCCATATGTTTTTCCGTTGTATTTCTTTCTCCCTCATAGGCTGTATTACATTCTACTACTGTACCATTTACATATTCTATTACATCACGTACAAATTCAGGCTTCATATAATTTTGATTACCTTCTTCTCCTGAATGAAGTTTCACCGCAACGTTTCCCTCTAATTTCACTCCTAATGCATCATAAAGACGCACTAAACTCTCTCCTTCTATTTTACTTGTAAAATATACTTTCGCTTTTTCCATCGTTGTTTTCTCTCCTTTTCTTTCTATTTATTAAAATTGCTAACTACACTTAGTATGTCTTGCAATTTATATCATATTTTTTTAAAGGCCACTATATTACCCTATATTATTTATTTTTTATACAATTTAAAATTTTATTTGTTAGTGGTTTAAAAATGAAATACATGATATACCCAATAATCCCACCTATCACATTTGTTATGATATCTGTAATATCTGAAGCCCTAAAACCATTTATTAAAGGTTGCAATATTTCAATACTTAAACTTAATAAGAATGCATATAATATTGTTTTGATTAGTTTTGCATTTTCATTTCTAACCAGAGGAAATAAAAAGCCAAATGGAATCATCATGATAACATTTAAAACTAGTTGCCTCATAAAATCTCCTCTACCCATTAATACATCAATAAATGGTACTAAATTCATTCCCTTATAATGATGATGAAACGCAGTTGGTATAGATGCTACTATAGGCATTAAAGTAAAATATAAGACAAAAGATAAATAGATATACATTGTAGTATTCACAAGTAATACATCTTTTCCTTTTACTTTCCATTTCTTATAAAATAGAGCAAAATACAAAATAATTAAAATAATAAAATCTATCATATCTTTCATAATCTTCTATCTCCATAGATAACTTCTCGATAATGCACTGCTATTATCTACGACCTCATTTTAAACTAAAAAAACGCTCGAATCAATAGTTATGTATATTTTTAGTTTAAAGATTTATCTTATAATACTTTTTTTAACTTTTCGCGTCTTTTACCTCTTTTTGACAGAAAACTAGTATGAAAGCCAATTAAATTTCTTTTTTTATCATTTCAGTCGTTCTTATATGATAACCATTTTTTTCATAAAATTTCATAGCACCATCATTATAAGCAAATACTTCAATTAAAATATCCTCACATCCTACAGATTTTAAATATTTTTCCATTGAATTTAATAAGATTTTTCCATATCCTTTTTTTCTACAATTGTTTAGTACAACTAATTCGCTTATTCTTCCTCTTTTAGGTGCTCTAAAATCATAAGTATCCATTTCTTCATTGTTGATTAATCCTACTACTAATCCACAAATTTCTTTATTTTCTTTGTAAAGGTACATCTTTCCATTATATTTCTCTATTTCCTCTATTGTTTTATTAAAATATTCCTCTTTGTAATTATTACCTACAATATTGTAATGTTCCTTGTCGATTTGAACAATATGTTGTTGTAATTCAACTAATAGTTTTTTTATTTCTTCATCATATTTAGATTCATATTCTACAATCATCTACTGCACTCCTAACATACTATATTCTTCATTACTTACTGGTTCTAACTAATTCCAATATACCATACGTTAGTTTGTGGTTCAAGTCCCTTGTTAAACTTTCCTATAAAATAAAAAAATTACACTTAACTGCTCTACACGATTTAGTGAGAATCTAAAATTATAATTTTCTAAGTAAATAAAAGAAAAGACTACTTACAGTAATCTTGGTATGCTTTTTCAGTAGCCTCGTGTTATTGTTACTCCGTAATAAGATTAAAAGTGATATCCTTTATTTTTGCATAAACCCTATGGTTCAAGTATCTATTTTAATTCTGTTTTTTGGTTCTTCCTAAAATTTGACTGATTTCTTCAGTTTCTACTTGTTTATTACCTTTGTTTTCTTTACACAATTGTTTTACATATTTTCTCAAATTTTCTAAATATTCCAAATAGTAAATTTCTTGAACTCCTGTAGGCATATTATGGATATTTTCTTTTTTCTTTTCTTGTAATAAATAAAGCAAATGATTTTTCTGTTCAGCTAAAATATGTCTTGTATAAAATAATTTAACTTTTAAGTCACAATTTTCTTCTGCTGTCTCTTCTAAATCTCTCTTATTTTGTTCACGTGACTCTTTTCTCAACTTATATAATGTAAATAATAAAGCTCCAACAAATATAGTTCCCAAACATATTCCAAATCGAGTAGATTCCAACACTTCTGCATTTTGCATTTGCTCTAAAACATTTAGTTTCAAATCAATAACACTACTTCTATATCCTAAAAAAGTGGAG
>CASDHD010000030.1 GCA_949280095.1 uncultured Bacilli bacterium | reverse complement strand
ATTTGGAATAGAAAATACAAGTGATAGTAACTCCAATGAATGTACAACCCCAATGGAAAGTGGAGCAACAGGTAATTGTAAAGTAGGAGACTATATGACTCCACCAGCATTCATCACAATGGGAACAAACGGCTTATGGGTAGGAAAATTTGAAACAGGATACAAAGGAGCAACAACAACTGCTAGTGCTCAAGTAAATAGTAGTGATTCAACCAAAGTGCAAATCAAACCAAATGTATATTCATGGAGAAGTATTCAACCTGCTAATGCTTATCTAGCAAGTTACAATTACATGCGAGAGTTAGACTCACATATGATGAAGAATACCGAGTGGGGAGCAGTAGCCTACTTACAACACTCAAAATATGGAAGTAGTGAAAGTGTAAGAATCAACAATAACTCAGCTTACATTACAGGATATGCTGCAGTAAATGAACCAACAATAGGATATACAGGAACAAATATAGCAGGAAATATCTATGAAAGTACTTCTTTAGGAGTCGATGGAACAAATACTTATAATTATAAAAACGTTTTAAGCCAAGTTGCTAGTACAACAGGAAATTATACAGGAATCTATGATATGAGCGGAGGTGCAAATGAATATGTGATGGGTGTCATGTTAGATTCGGCCAATAGCACACCATTATCAGGAAAAAATAGTACCTATCATTCAGGGTTTAATGGTTTATATGGAGCAGGAGGGTCTTTTACAGGAGGAATTGATTTTCCAAATGAAAGACACTATGATGTTTATACCTATAGTACTAGCCGAACAACATATAATCGAAGAATACTAGGAGATGGAACGAGCGAATTTGGACCATTCGCAAATGCTACCTATGGAAGTTCAACTTTTCAAGTAGGATCGTGGTATAGTGATACAGGTTATTTTATCGATACACAATTTCCGTGGTTCCGACGTGGTGGTTTATATATGGAAGGAATAGAAACTGGGGTTTTATCCTTTTATAGTGATGCAGGTCATCCACATCCATACAACGGGTTCCGTATTACATTAACTATATAATCTTTTTAAGAAAGACACAACTTGGTGTTTTTCTTTTTTTCTATGCCTCGTATAGTCTTTACATATTTTTCTCTACTCGATCGCCTTGGTACACATCACGTTTCACCATTTCTTTATCAATATCATTTAAAACACAAAACTTTTTTACAAGCCAAGTAGGTGCAACTAAATCTTTTACATCAGGGTCTCCAGTAATACGATGAATTACAATTGTTTCTTTTAAATGTTCCAGTTGTTCGATAACAATATCAATGTATTCCTCTTTTGTTAAAATTGGAAAAGGTTTCTTTTTATATATCATTTCTAGTTCCGTTCCTTT
Source organism: uncultured Bacilli bacterium (assembly GCA_949280095.1). Taxonomy (GTDB): domain Bacteria; phylum Bacillota_I; class Bacilli_A; order RF39; family UBA660; genus MGBC108787. The sequence continues at coordinate 10,693 of CASDHD010000030.1, read as the reverse complement.
TAAAATATGGAGCATATGAATTTTTACGCCATCAATATCTAATGTATTTAAAAACTTTGCAGTATTAATCATATCCTCCTTAGTCTCATAAGGAAGGCCATTGATAATATGGACAACCACTTTAATTTTTCTTTTTTTTAAGTTTGCAACAGCATCTATGAAGTTTTGCAAATCATGTCCACGTTTTATGAACTTTAAAGTTTTTTCGTTACAGGATTGCAAACCTAACTCTACAGTTAAAAATGTTTTTTTATTTAATTCCTCTAAATAATCGTAACATTCCTTTGAAATCGCATCACTTCTAGTCGCAATAGAAAGCCCTACGACATTCTTTAAACTTAAAACTTTTTCGAATTTTTCTTTTAAAATCGATACTGGTGCATAAGTATTTGTATTTGCTTGAAAGTATCCAATATAATACCCATTCGGCCACTTATGCTCTAATACATGTTTCACTTCATTAAACTGACGTACCAAATCATTGTTATGTTCTACATCATATGAATTACTACCATGTAAACAAAAAATACAACCATTGCCATTTTTTAAATTTGGGCAAGAAAAGTTGGCATTTAAACTTACTTTAAATACTTTATGGTGAAATAAAGTTTGATAATAGTAATTGAGTGTGTGATAACGTTTATTATCTAATGAATATTTAAACATATTTTTTCTTCCTTACTTCAATTGTTTTAATCGTTACTATTATAACAAAAGCTTAGTTGTTTTGTGCATTTTTTTATGATAAAATAAAAAAGAATAGAGGGTGTTACAAGTGGCGGAATTAGATACACATTTTAAAATGGACTACAATAATGCAAAGGCTTCTGATAAAGCTTTGTTCCAAGGACAAAACTTTCGTATCACGATATTAACAGAACGATTAATTCGTTTTGAATATAGTGAAGAAGGTGAATTTTATGATGGTTTAACGGAAAGAGTTATTAACCGTTCTTTTCCTGTCCCTGAATATGTTGTTAAAGAAGACAAAAAATATTTAGAAATTTCAACAAAATATTTTAAATTAATGTATGTCAAAGAAAAACCATTTGTAGGAAGCAAGATTGCTCCAGATTCTAATTTGAAAGTTGTTCTACAAAATACCGATAAAATTTGGTATTTTAATCACCCAGAAGCGAGAAATTTTAAAGGAACTGCTAGTAATTTTGAAGAAAACAGTACTAAAACAATTCTTTCAAAAGGACTTTATTCAACGGATGGATTTGCATCAATTGATGATGGCGATTCGCTTTTATTAAAAGAAGATGGAAGCCTTGTTCCACCAACCAAAAAAAGAGTAGATATGTACCTTTTCATCTATCGAAGAGACTTTGGGCTATGTTTAAGAGATTACTTTATGTTAACAGGAAAACCTAATTTAATACCTCGATATGCTCTTGGGATATGGTGGAATAAAGACGAAATTTATAGTTTTGAAGATATAAAAAAATTACTTGGTAACTTTGCTCGTAATCGTATTCCTTATTCCGTTTTACTCCTTGGAGATAATTGGCATGTTAAAACTGATTTGCCCAAAACGGGATATACATTTAACAAATCCTTATTTCCAGAACCTGATAAATTTGTACAATATATGCATGAACGTGGTGTAAGAGTAGGTCTTACTATTGACCCAAGTGAAGGAATAAGTAAAAGGGAACCAGGCTATTACAATATTAAAACGCATCTTAATTTAGAGGAAGACAAAAACTTACCCTTTAATGTTTTTGATACCAATATTTTAATGGAATACTTTCATGAACTCATCAATCCTTTAAATGAAATAGGAATTGATTTTTACTTTGTTGACTATTACAATAAAAAAGATATGGAAACGTTAAGAGCCTTAAATTATTATCATTTTAATGACTACAAAAAATATGCCAGTATGCGTGGTATGTTACTTTCTAGAAATAGTATGGTTGCGTCCCATCGTACACCTATCCATTATTCTGGAAAAACCACTGTAAGTTGGGACACTTTAAAGTATTTACCTTTCTTTAACTCAAATGCTAGTAACATAGGAGTTTCTTGGTGGAGTCATGATGTAGGAGGATATCAAGACGGAATAGAAGATAGTGAACTTTATCTACGATATGTACAACTTGCTACTTTTTCACCTATCTTCCGTTTTAGTGCAAAACACGGTCACTACTATAAAAGAGAACCATGGCGTTGGGATGTAAAAACTTTAAACATTGTACGTGACTATTGTACCTTAAGACACCGTTTAATACCTTATTTATATAATGAAGCATATAAGTATCATAAAACGGGTCTTCCTTTAATACAACCTTTGTACTACCAAAATCCTGAAATATTCGACGAACCACTTTATAAAAATGAATATTACTTTGGTGGGGAGTTATTTGTAGCACCTATTACAGTAAAAAAAGATATGGTCATGAATCGAGCTGTTGAAAAAATATTTTTACCTAATGGTATATGGTACGATTTCAATACTGGAAAGAAATTTCCAGGAAATAAACGTTATGTTACCTTTTATAAAGATGAAGACTATCCTGTTTTTGTTCGTGCGGGAGGCATTATTCCTCTTGCTGAATTAGAAGAAAATATCAATGTTACTAATCCACCAAAAAAGATGGAAATTCATGTATTCCCAGGTAAAAGTAATACTTATAAACTTTATGAAGATGATGGTTATTCTTCTCTTTTTGAAGACGGCTATTACATTATGACACATATTGATTACAATTATTTACAAGATAATTACACTTTAATTATTCGCCCCGTAGAAGGAAAGACAGGTATTATCCCTGAAAAAAGAGATTATAAAATTAGGTTCCGAAACACAAGAGAAGCTGATGATGTTATAACTTATATTGGAAAAGATGTTGTAGTTACCAACAATTATCTAGAAGATAATGACTTTATTGTAGAAGTCAAAGATGTGCCAACAGCAAGTCAATTAACAATAAACTGTAAAGGTAAAAATATTGAGATTGATGCATCTCGTATTATTAACGAAGAAGTAGATTCCATCATTAGTGACTTAAAAATAGAAACAAAATTAAAGGATAAAATTGCAAATATCTTCTTTAGTGAAGTAGATATCAAGAAAAAAAGAATTCAATTACGCAAGTTAAAAGCTGATGGAGTAGATGTAGTATTTATCCACATGTTCTTAAAACTACTTGAATATATTAAAGAAATTTAGAGTCTAGTGATAGATTCTTTTTTTGTCTTGTTTTGTCGAAAGGATTGTATCATTTACTTTTTTCATTATAATAGCCAATTGTTATCAAAGTTAGTAGCGCCTTACTACAACAATCTTGCTTATAAAATCAACAAGTTTCATATATCAGGGGGTTTTAAAAGTAGGAGGCAGTAGTTATAAACAAAAATTCTTTACTGTTATTAGTTCTATTTCAAGAATTTTTCATTTTCTTTTGGGTCGCTAAAGAAAAAATTTGCATCTTTCTTATAAACATTCATAGCAATATAAAGAAGCTCAAACGAAATGTAATTCGGTACATTAGGTGCCTCAATTCTTTTAAGATGCTCATTTGTAATATCTAACAGTTCGGAAGCCTTATCTACACTATAGCCACATATTTTTTTTGCAATTTTCATATTTTGGCAAATATTTCTTTTTATATCTATTTTTAAATTGTATTTTCTTCTCATATTTTCTCACTAAAACAATTCTCTCATTTTATTATTAGAATTTTAGTGGCATACTATACAACCTTTATGCTATAATTTTCAAAAGGAGTTGACTATATGAGGCAATCCAAAGAAAGTGAACAACACATTGTAGTTGTTTTAGAAGATAGGGATATATTAGATATTTGTACAATAGGAAGGAATAAGCTAAAAACACGTGTAAAGTGTTTTGGTAATACTTTATTTTTTGATGAAATACCTTATAAAGAATTAGAAAACATAAAGGAAGAAAAAAAGGCTATTAAAGCCATGGATAAATATCTTAACAAAAAATAAGATTATAAAAAATTGACATTTATAGTACTAAAATATTTTATAACAATCCTAAGTACATTTATAATAAAAACAAACCATCCAAATTTAGCAATATGCCAAAAATTTGTAAACCTTTGTTTATATTTATTTTCGTGCGAGAAAGTAAGTGCTAAAATAAGCATAAGTTTTGAGGTGGTACTATGCATATTTTAGTTGTCGATGATGAAAAAGAAATTGCCGATTTAATTGATATTTATTTACAAAATGAAAACTATACCGTACATAAATTTTATGAAAGTGAAAACATATTGAAGTATTTAGAAACGAATCCAATTGATTTAGCTATATTAGATGTGATGATACCAGGAAAAGATGGATTTTCTTTATGTAAAGAAATAAGGCAACAATATACATTTCCTATTATTTTTGTCACTGCCAAAGTAGAAGACTTAGATAAAATAAGTGGTCTTACTATTGGTGCAGATGATTATGTTACAAAACCTTTTGAACCTTTAGAACTTGTCGCTCGTGTGAAAGCACAACTACGTCGATACAAAAATTACAATCAAATAGAAGAAGCAAATGAAAACAAAATTGATTTTCGAAACATACTTATGAACAAAGATACTCATGTGTTTTATTTCAAAGAAAAGAAAATAGAATTAACTCCTATAGAATTTGAAATCTTATGGTATTTATGTAAAAATAGAGGAAAAGTTATTAAAACAGACGACTTATTTCAATACGTTTGGAAAGAAGAATACTACGAAAAAGATAATAACACAATTATGGTTCATATTAGACACTTAAGAGAAAAAATGAAAGACACCAGTAAAAATCCGAAGTACATCAAAACTGTTTGGGGAGTAGGATATAAAATTGAAAAATAAAGAGAAAAAAAATGAACTTTTAAAAAAGACATATACCAAATTTGTTATTCAAATAATCATATGGACTATTGCTGTGCCTTTATTATTTATAATCCTCGCCGAAATCATCAATATTTTAGATTTTCAGTGGGTGTATGATATATCATGGAAAATGTACTATCTAGGAAAACGTCTCTTCTATTTTCTTACCACAGGATTAACGCTCTTCTTTATTATTTTTTTCATTTGGATTGTAGGAGTTTTCGTCTTTTTATACCAATTACTCAAAAAAACATTTTCTTATACGGAAGCCATATTTAGTGCATCCAATGCATTACTAGATAAAAATGTTGATTACATCAAACTGCCTGTAGAATTAGAAGCCTTTGAGTCTCAAATGAACCATCTAAAAAAAGAAAATGAAAAAAATGAAAGATTAGCAAGAGAAAATGAACAAAAGAAAAACGATTTAGTTGTCTATCTTGCTCATGACTTAAAAACACCTCTTACCTCTATGATTGGCTATCTCTCTTTATTGGAAGAAATTAACGACATGCCAACAAAACAAAGAGAAAAATACATTGGAATTGCCCTAGAAAAATCATATCGCTTAGAAGATTTAATCAATGAACTTTTTGATATTGCCAGATTTAACTCTGAAACGATTGTGTTGGAAAAAGAAGAAATTCATGTAAGAAGAATGTTAGAACAACTAATAGATGATTTTTATCCTATTTTAAAAGAAAAGGAGAAAAAAATAGAATTACAAATGACGAACGATATCCTAATCTACGCAGATTCCGATAAACTTGCCCGTGTTTTTGGCAATCTTATCAAAAATGCTTGTTTTTACAGTACAGATGAACAGATTACGATTCAAGTAGAACAAAAAAATAATAATGCACATATTATATTTATCAATAAAGGAAAACAAATCAGCAAAGACAAATGCAAACGTATCTTCGAAAAATTTTATCGGGCTGATACATCTCGTACAAGTAAAACAGGAGGAAGTGGCCTTGGTCTTGCGATATCAAAAGAAATCATTGAACTACATGGTGGAAAGATTAGAGTAACAAGTGATGAGGATTATACCAAATTCTATGTAGAATTACCTATGAAAAATCTTAAGTAAATCTTAAGGTTTTTTTAAGTGAAAATTAAAAAAGAAATGTTGTTTTTTCATTATAATGAACTTGAATTTTAAAAATTTTATTTTTAAATTCAGGAGGTTTTTACATGACACGTAAAAGAATTACAGAAATATGTCCTTTTTTAATTCCCATTCGTAGTTGGCAAAGGAATTTATTTTATTACTTAGGTATGTTTTTGGATCAAAATAAATATGCAACTAAAATAAAAGAAGAATTACTCCCTTATGAAATTGTAAGAGAAAAAGAAAAAATGATTAATGAAAAAAGTGGTTTTGCTATCCAATATCAAAAAAATAAAGTACACAATTTAAAAATAATCAGTAAAACAATGGACCATATTTATATACATCCTGGTGAAACATTTTCTTTCTGTTATTTATCAAGAAAAGACAAAAAATATGGAAAATATAAAGAAGGATTGGTTTTGTTAAATGGAAAAACAGTTCCTAAAAAAGGTGGAGGAGTTTGTCAATTAAGTAATTTGCTTTACTGCGCATTTTTAAAAACTCCTCTCACAATTGTTGAACGACATGGGCACAAAATCAAAACCATTCCAAATTCAGGTGTAAATGCTTTAGAAGGAGTCGATGCCACTATCATAAGTGGATGGAAAGACTTAAAGATTCGAAATGATACAAAGAATATCTATCAAATTGTGATTACATTCGAAACCGAATTTATGATTGTATCTATCTATAGTAATAAAAAGCAAACATTTAAAGTCAAAATAAAAAATGAAAATCTTGAATACTTAGTCCAAGATGGAAAAAAATGGGAAAGTGTTGATGTCATAAAAGAAATCGTAGATAAAAAGGGAAAAATAATAGAAAAACAACGACTATACACGGAAAAAGTCGAAATACAATATTCCTAAAGAGGAGGGAAAACTAAATGTCAAAAATAAAAGTAGCAGTTCTTTTTGGAGGAGCATCCAGCGAATATGAAATTTCTCTTGTATCTGCTGCATCTGTTTTAAAAAATATAAATTCTAAACAATACGAAGTTTTAAAAATCGGTATAACAAAGGATGGGAATTTCTTTCTTTATGAAGGAAGCATTGAAAAAATAGAAAACAATACATGGTTAGATGAAACGACTAAACTCATTACTTTTTCTTGTAACAAAAAAAATCATGGTTTTTATATTATAGAAACGCAAGAGTTCGTATATATTGATCTCGTCTTTCCTGTTTTACATGGAAAAAATGGAGAAGATGGCAGACTACAAGGTTTATTAGAACTTGCAAGTATTCCTTTTGTTGGATGTAACATGATCTCTTCCTCATTATGCATGGACAAATTTCTAGCCCATCAACTTGTCGAAAAAGAAAACATAATGGTTCCAAAATCGTACGCTTTTACTAAAAAGGATACTTTATTGTCAATCGTAAACCAAGTAAAAAACTTACAATATCCTTTGTTTGTAAAACCTATAAAAGGTGGTTCATCAATTGGGATTACAGAGATAAGAGAAAAAGAAAAAATGATAAGTGCTATAAACTTTGCTTTTACTTACGATGATGCAATCGTCATAGAAGAAAAGATAGAAGGCATTGAGGTTGGCTGTGCTATTTTAGGAAATACGGAATATATCATTGGTGAAGTTGATGAGATAGAATTACAAAATAGTTACTATGATACATTGGAAAAATACAACGCTAAAACAAGTAAAATTCACCTGCCTGCAAGAATACCAGAAGAAGAAAGAGAAAGAATAAAAAACACAGCTTTAAAAGTCTATAAAATTTTAGGATGCTCTGATTTTGCACGAATTGATTTATTTTATACCAAAGAAAAACAAATCTATTTCAATGAAGTCAACACAATTCCTGGGTTTACAAATTCTTCTAGATATCCCAATATGTTAAAACAAACTGGTATGACTTTTCCAGAAATTTTAGAAAAATTAATAGAGTTGGGACTAGAAAAATGAAAATAAAAAAAGAAGACTATAACAAAGGATATTTAATTTTAATAAATCAAACACATCCTTATAAAGAAACACCGATAAATCTTACAAAGTATTCCAAAACTTTTTCTAATATAGACTTAGAAACAGAAGCTCTTCATTATTTAAAAAAATTATTAAAAAAAATAAAGGCTAAAGAAGAAATAATTCCCATAAGTGGTTATAGAACAGAAGAAGAACAAAGAAAACTCTTTAATCATTCTCTTCATGAAAATGGAGAAGTTTACACAAGAAAGTTTGTAGCTTTTCCAAATACTAGCGAACATCAAACAGGCTTAGCGATTGATCTGGGAAAAAATATGCCCAACATTGATTTTATTTGTCCAAGTTTTCCTCATGATGGTATTTGTGAAAAATTTAGGAAACTTGCATCAGATTATGGATTTATTGAACGCTACACAGAAGAAAAAAAGGATATTACAAAGATTTCCAAAGAAGAGTGGCACTTTCGTTACATTTCCTACCCACATTCTAAGATTATACAAGACTTACAATTTTGCTTAGAAGAATATATAGAATATCTAAAACAATTTACATATCCTTTTAACCCACTCAAGAAATATGGGTTTAAAATTTTTTTTCTTCCTGCCCACGAAGAAGAAATAGAATTGGAAATAACACAAGAATTTCAAATTTCAGGAAATAATGAAGATGGCTTTATTATCACCATGAAGGAGGAGTAAAAAAATGCAGTTAGAAACATCAAGAGCCTGGATAGAAATCCATTTAAAAAATATGGAACATAACTTACGAGAAATAGAAAAAATAATTCCCCAAAAAACAAAAATAATGGCTGTTTTAAAAGCAGATGCGTATGGATTAGGAGCAGGAAAAATTGCACAATATCTAAACAAAATTGGTATTTTTGATTTTGCCGTGGCAACTCTAGAAGAAGGTATACTTTTACGAAAAGAAAAAGTAGAAGGAAATATTTTACTTTTTAGTTATACACCACTAGACTTCTTACCGCTTGTTTTAGAATACGACCTTATCCAAACTATTACAGATTTTTCCTATGCCGAAGAAATTGCCAAACAAAATCTACCTAAAAAATTAAAATGTCATATAAAAATCGATACAGGTATGAATCGCTCAGGAGAGAAATACAATGCATTTTCAACATTAACTAAAATGTATCGAAATGAAAAATTAGAAGTTTTAGGAACCTATAGCCATCTTTGTACTGCTGATAGTAAGAAAAAGAAAGATAAAGAATTTACAGAATTACAAATAAGTCGATTTCATCATTGCATAAAAACATTAAAAGAAGAGGGGATTAATATTGGAAAAACGCATTTGCAAAGTAGTTATGGAACCCTAAATTATCAAGAATTGGATTATGATTATGTCCGTATCGGCGTATTACTTTTTGGTCTTCATAGTGCTCCTAATTTTTATAAAAGAACGAATTTAGATTTAAAACCTATGTGTTTTCTTAAAGCTAGAATTACAAGTATTAAAATAGTCAAAAAAGAGGAAACAGTAGGTTATGGAAGAATGTTTAAAGCAAAAAGAGAAAGTAAAATTGCTTCTATATCGATTGGCTATGCCGATGGGTATCCACGGAATTTATCGGGAAAAGATGCTTTAGTCCTAGTTCATGGAAAGTTTGCTAAGGTAATTGGAAAAATTTGTATGGATCAAATGATGATAGATATTACAGATATTGCACATGTAAAAGTAGGGGATATTGTAACTCTAATAGGAGAAGAACAACCTATAAAAGCTGAAAAACTAGCAGAACTTTCTCAAACCATTACCCCAGAATTATTAAGTCGACTAGGAAAAAGATTACCTAGAATTTATAAGGAATAAAAAATGGCAAGAAAAAAGAAAAGAAGAATAAAGAAAAAAGTACGCAATATTTTAGCTTCTGTTCTAATAGCTCTTTTACTTTATTGGTTTATTGTTCCTTACATTCAATCTTTAAAAACTAAAGAACTAATGCAAGTAGAGAATATAAAAGAAGAAGATACTAAAAAACAACTAAACTATGATGATGTCTCTAGTTTACAATATATAACAACGACAATGGAAGAACGCCTAGAAAGTTTAAAACAACAAGATGAAAGAATAAATAAAATTTTGGAAAATCGAAAGGAATATCCTCTAGATTTACTGGACATGTTATCAAAAAATATTGGCATGTTAGACTTTGTTTTAGATTTCCCATATCAAAAAGGAAAAGTAGAAAATAATAAAGTAGAAGAAGCACAAAAAGGAATAGTGCCTTTACTTTTACAATGGGATAAACGTTGGGGATATGCAAGTTATGGGGACTCTTATATTGCAATAAATGGATGTGCTCCAACAGCACTTGCTATGGTTTTGATAGGACTTACAGGTAAAAAGGATATTACGCCATATAATATTGCTAAATATGCAAGTGAAAACGGGTACTATATTGATGGCTCAGGAACAAGTTGGGATTTAATGACAAAAGGAAGCGAGCACTTTGGTATTCAAGGGAAAGTTTTGACATTATCCAAGAGTGCTATTTATCAGGCTTTAGAAAGTGGAAAGTTCATTATTTGTAGCATGCGAAAAGGAGACTTTACGACAACAGGACACTTTATTGTCCTTTCAGGAATACAAGAGGGAAAAATAAAGGTAAATGATCCTAATAGTGTGGAAAGAAGTAGCATTTTATGGGAATATGAAAGGATACAAGGCCAAATTAAAAACTTATGGGTTTTCTCTTTAAATTTTTGAGTTTCCGTGGAAAAAAATCTTGACAAGAAAAAAGATGAAAAATGTGAA
>CASDHD010000029.1 GCA_949280095.1 uncultured Bacilli bacterium | reverse complement strand
ATAAGTACCATTTTCATACCATAAATCATTGTCTTCATTAATTACTCCATATAAGAAGACTTCAATATTTCTCTTTTCATACTCTTTTAATAAATGAGGTGTTGTCAAATTATTTAAAAGACAAATAAAATTCAAATTATAATCCGCTTCGCTGTTTAAGATATAATTTAAAATACCAAGTTTAACATATACTCCTTTTTTCTTTAGTTTTTCAATTACTTTATTATGAAAACTCATAACATAAATGTTTTTATTTCGATATTGGGTTAAAATTTTAATCAACTTACGATACGGAAGACGACTATCTTTAATTTCAACAAGCATGATTTTATCCGTGTCTAAATCTAATACCTCACTTAATAAAGGAAGATTGTATTTCTTTTTTAAATATTTGTATGTCTTTCTTTTAATTAAATCACCCTTAATAAAGGCATTATGATTGACGACGAATTGATTATCTAAAGTACGACGTATATCAAATTCAAATCCTACAATTTTAGGATTTATAATAGCATTTTTGAAAGCTTCTAAAGTATTTTCTTTGATGTTTTCTGTTCTTAGTCCACGATGGGCAATAAAATTCATGTAAAAAATCACCTAATAAACTATATTAGATGATTCATTTTTTATGCTTATGGAAAAGTATTTTAAAAACGATAAAGATCAAGACTAAACAAGAAATAGGAATAATATAGTTTTTGTATTCGAACATAAAGTTAAATTCTTGTTCTTTTATTACTTCTTGAAAGACAGTTTGTTCTACACTCTCCTCTTCTTTTAAGATTTGAAAATGGTACTCTACAACATTTTTCTCATCGGTTAAGGAAATAGTTACAATTGCATTATTTTCTAAATCATGGTTATCTTTAATGAATACGGCAATGTTTTCTTCTACTTTGTAATCAAACTCGACATTATATTCTTCTTTTTCCAAGGAAATTGTATATTCATTATTTAAAGGATCAAAAGGAATACTAAGTTCGCCGTTTTTGATAGAAAGTTCATCTAGTTTTAAGTCACTTGCAATAACAGTGAGTGGTAGAAATAAAAATAGAAAAAGAAGAAAAGCCATTTTTTTCAAGTCATCCTCACCTCTATATCATTTTTAATAATATTTCATTCATTATATATAGTTTGTCCGGATTTATAAAAATATTGCCTTTTTTTAGTATTAAATCGCCATTTTTTAATAATGGTTTTATGGGATAGGTTTCTTTTAGTTCTACATTATATAAGGTTTCAAACTCTTTAACATTAAATCCTTTTGTCAAACGAAATCCTAACATCAAGTGATTGTCCATAATATCTTGTTTGGTTAAGAGTTCTTTTTCACCTGTATAATCGTTTTTTAGATATTTCGTTAAGGAATATGTATTGGTATATCTTACTTTATCAAGGTAGCCAGAAGCAGACACACCAAAACCATAATATTCTTTATTTTGCCAATAACGTAAATTGTGAATGGACGCATAGCCTTTTTTGGCAAAATTACTGATTTCATAATGTTCGTAGCCTTTTTGTTGCAAATATTTAGAGAGATACCTATAAAGTTCGGCATCTTCATCTTCATTTAGTCTTTCTGTTTTATTTAAATACAAAAGTGTTCCTTCTTCTAATTGTAAACTATAGGTGCTAATGTGTTCAGGTTTTAAAGAGAGGATTTGCTTTAGTTCTTCTTTCAGCACTTTTTTATCATCAAAAGTAAAGCCATAAATAAAATCAATATTGATATTAGAAAAACCTATACTGCGGCATAATGCTATTTTTTCCTTTGCTTCTTCAAAAGTATGACTTCTTCCCATATGTTTTAATTTTTCTTCGTGAAATGATTGTATTCCAATACTTAGACGATTTACTTTATTCTTTTTTAAGACTTCTAATAATTCTTTAGTTAAATCGTTCAAATTGCATTCGAATGTAAATTCTGCTTCTTGTTTAATTTTGAAAATCTTTAAAATTTCAAATAATTTTTCAAGGTATTTGATAGGTAAAGTAGAAGGTGTGCCACCACCAATATAAATGGTTTCGATTTCTTCATTGTTATAAGTGTCTTCTATTTCTATTCCTAAACAATCTAAATATTCGTAAGCCCATTTGCCGTTATAAAACACTTTACAAAAATCACAATAAGAACAAATGGTTTTACAAAATGGAATATGAATATATACACTTTTACTTTCTGGTTTCATAAAATACTCCTTTGCTCTTAAAAGTACTAGGCAGCTAAGTTACCTAGAACCCCCCCCTGTCAAATTGTGAAGTTTGCTCTTCCAAAATGTCGTTATCATAATATTTTTCTCTTTCGTTGTACCAGTAACTATTTAGTCTATCTATTTTTTCTTTGAAAATAGGGTCTTGTTCGGCTAATTCTTCTTCTAATTTTTGCATAGAGTATCTATCAAAATATAACATATCTACACATTGTCGAATTGTAGAAGCATATTTTAAGCGATATCTTGCCAAAGCATTTTTTTCTTCGTCTGTTAACTCGTTGATTCTTTTATTTTTAGTTCCTATCACAATGCTATCATCAATTTGTTTACGGAGTTCTTTTAGTTCTGTTTTTAAAGTACTAATGGCATCTTCTGTTGATTCGTTTACTTTTATATTAGAATTTTTTTGAATTTCTTTAATTGCGTTCATTAAATGATTACGTTCATCCCAATACTTTTTTGCACTTTGGTAAGCCTTAATTTCTAAACGAAAACTTTCATTTATAGTTTCTATGTTAAGAAATTGCATAGCATGCTTTGTTGCTGAAATTCCTTCTAAATAGACGACAATATCTTCGATAGTGGTTCCAAACATAGCTGCTAAAGTTTTATAGGATAAACGAAACGTTAAAGCCATTAAGATAATTTCTTTTCTTTTGTTTTCAAAAAATTGCGCAAATACACTATTTTCTGGTTTTAGCGAAGATTCTAAGTTAAAATCATCTCTATATTTCAGTTTCTTTTCATCTTTTCCTTTTTGTATATTAGCATAGGTTTTAGGGTCATAATAAGGACTGTTAGGATCATTAAGTGCAGCATAGATTTCTTTCGCCAAATCATTGCCTTTTCTAAATAATAATCGAATCTCAGTAACAGTATGGCCTTTTTGGAAAAGCTTTAGAATATTTTGGGTTAGTTGTTCTCTTTCTACTCTTTCTTGCTCATTTTTTATATCTGTTAATACTTTTATCACTTTTTGATATTTTTCTGGATTCATATCTTGAAAAGCATTAATTCTTTTTTTTATGCCCCCTTTTGTAATTTGCTCTTTTTCAGCAGCTTCTTCGATTGTATGTCCATCTAAAATAAAATTAACTGTACGATTTATATCTGCTATGTATTGTTCTTTTCTTGTAGAAGTTTCTTGTACTTTTGTATTTTCCATTATTTTATAGCCTACCTTTCTATTTTTTTATCACATTTTTTGACCTTTTGAAAAGTCTAAAAGATTATTGCCTTCTAACTTATTGGCATAGTATGTTTGATGCCATAGCCATTTATCTGAAAAAATAGCATCTCTTTCTGCTAAGTTTTTATTATACTCGACTATTTCAGCAACAGAAACACCAAACTCTTGACTGCAGACTTGTGTTGTCAAATCATATTTCATTTGGTATCTGGCGATTAAGTCTTGTTCCTCTTGAGTAAAGTTCTTGTTTTTCCTCTTTTTAAGTCCTTTTTCTACAGAATCATCAATTTTAGCATGTAATTCTTTTAGTCCTTGTTTTGCTTCCTTCATTTTTTCGACATTTGCTTCTTTCTTAGCTTGTTCTAAATTTTTTCTAAAATGCTCACGTTTTAATAAATAAATCTGCGCATTCCGAAACGCTTTTTTTGCGTATTCCTCTTTTTCATTTAAGGTTTCAAGAAATAAAGAATCCATCGTATTTCTTGGGATACCCACTCTAAAGAATAACTGAGCAATTTCTATAACACTCGTATTAAAAATAAGAGCAAGATTTTGAAAAGAAATACGAGATGTTGAACCTAATAAAGCATTAGCGCTATGCATATTTGGGGAATAATCTTTTAAACTTACAATTGTCTTTTTCTCTTTTTCTAAAAAACCATATTTTTCTAAAGTTGGTTTTAGTTTTTCATACAATTCTGTATCATTGATTTCACTAAAGAAAAGCAACATATAAACGATTGATGTATAATATTTTAACTGAATTTTTTCAAGCGAAGTCTCATTATTCGCTATAGATTTTGCTACATTGTATCGATATAGATGAAAGCCTTGATCACTTTGCCAAATTCTTCTTTTATTTTTATTTCTTAATTCTATTAATTTCTTATATCGTTCTTTGTCTAAATAAGCATGTTGAATCGTATCATTTATTAGCGCATATCTTACGCCCATTTCATTAGCAATTTCTGAAACACTTTGGCTAAGAAGAAGACGTCTTTCAATTTCATCTAACCTTTTTTCTGTCTCTTCATTCAACTTTTACTACCCCTCTTCTTTCAAAATACTTAAGAATGCTTCTTTTGGTACTTCAACACTTCCTAGCATTTTCATTTTCTTTTTTCCTTCTTTTTGTTTTTCTAACAACTTTCTTTTACGAGAAATGTCTCCTCCATAACATTTAGCAAGGACATTTTTTTTCATCGCACTGATATTTTCTCTAGCAATAACTTTTGCTCCTACACTAGCTTGAATAGGTACTTGAAACATTTGTCTTGGGATAATCGTTTTTAGTTTTTCGACAATGGCACGTCCTCTTGGGTAAGCAAAATCTTTATGGACAATTGTGGAAAGAGCATCTACTATTTCGCCGTTTAGTAAGACATCCATTTTTACAAGATTAGACTCTTTATAGCCGCACAGTTCATAATCAAAAGAGGCATATCCTTTGGTTGTACTTTTAAGTTTATCAAAAAAATCATACACTATTTCTGATAAGGGAATTTCATAGTGAATGTTTACTCTTGCATCATCAATGTATTCTAAAGATTTATAAATTCCTCTTTTATTTTGACAAAGTTCCATAATAGCACCAATATAATCGCTTGGAACAATGATATTTGTATAAATGTAAGGCTCTTCTATTTTTTTAATATACGTTTTGTCAGGCATTTTGTTTGGAGAATCGACTTCTATAATTTCACCATCTGTTTTAGTGACTTTATAAATTACACTTGGACTAGTTGCAATAATTTCAATATCAAATTCTCTTTCGATTCGCGTAATGATAATATCCATATGTAAAAGCCCTAAGAAACCCATACGAAAACCAAAACCTAAAGCGCTTGATGTTTCTGGTTCAAAGGCTAAAGCAGCATCGTTTAGTTTTAATTTATCAATGGCTTCTTTTAAATTTTCGTATTTATTAGGTTCGATTGGAAATAATCCAGAATATACCATCGGTTTCATTTTTTTGTATCCAGAAAGTGGTTCTTTCGCTCTGTTGCCTACATGTGTTACAGTATCACCAACATTTACGCTTGCTATATCTTTAATACTTGCACAGATATATCCAACCTCTCCACTTTCTAAAGAATCCAGTTTTTTTTCTTTTGGTGTATGAATACCTATTTCTGTTATCTCAAAGCTTGCCTTTGTCGCCATCATTTCGATAGTATCTTTTAATTTTAATTTACCATCAACAACTTTAATTAAAGCAACTACTCCCTTATAAGGGTCAAAATAAGAGTCAAATATTAAGGCACGTAATGGTTCTTTCACATGATTTTGGGGCGGTTTTATACGAGTAACAACTGTATCTAAAAGTTCTCGTACTCCTACTCCTGTTTTACCACTACAAAGGATAATTTCTTCTTCTTGGAAACCTAATACTCTTTTTAACTCTTCTTTTACTTTAGGAATATCAGCATTTGGTAAATCAATTTTATTAATAACTGGAATAATGGTTAAATCCATTTCCATCGCTAAGTAAAGATTTGCTAAGGTTTGGGCTTCTATTCCTTGGGCTGCATCCACAACTAAAATAGCCCCCTCACAAGCAGCTAGACTCCTAGAGACCTCATAGGAAAAATCTACATGACCTGGAGTATCAATTAAATTTAAAATATAGTCTTCATTATTATAATTATAATTTAATCGAACAGCATTTAATTTAATGGTTATTCCTCGTTCACGTTCTAAGTCCATGTTATCTAATACTTGGTTTACCATTTCTCTTTTGTCGATAGATCCTGTAATTTCGAGCATTCTATCAGCAAGT
The DNA here is from genome assembly GCA_949280095.1 of uncultured Bacilli bacterium. Lineage (GTDB taxonomy): Bacteria > Bacillota_I > Bacilli_A > RF39 > UBA660 > MGBC108787. The sequence continues at coordinate 6,109 of CASDHD010000029.1, read as the reverse complement.
GTACTTTTCCCATGGTCAATATGAGCAATTATTGAAAAATTTCGAATTTTTTCTTGTTTCATATCTCATCACGATTACTATTATACTGAATTTCTCAAAAAAAAGAAAGAGGTAGAACTTTTTACAGCAATCTTTCTCTTATTTTTTTACTTTTTGTTAAAGTACCTTATACTGTTTCATATATAAACTGTTGTAATATCCGTTTTGTTTTATAAGTTCATCGTGTGTACCTGTTTCTATAAGTTTGCCATCTTTCATAACAAAGATAACATCTGTATTCTTTATTGTACTTAAACGATGAGCAACCATAATAGTAGTACGATTTTTAGATACCATACTCATTGCTTCTTCTATTTTCTTTTCTGTTTTTGCATCCACATTGGAAGTTGCCTCATCTAAAATTAAAATTTTGGGATCTTGAATCATAATTCGTGCAAGACATAAAAGCTGTCTTTCCCCATTTGATAAGTTTGAACCATTATTATAAAGAATTGTATCATAACCGTTTTCTAAAGAAAGAATTATATCATGTATTCCAAGTTTTTGACAAATATTTTGTACCTCTATTCTTGAACATGACTTATTTAAAATCAAATTTTCATAGACACTTCTAGCAAACAGAAAATTATCTTGAAACATTATACTTATCTGGCCACGCAAGTTTTCTAATTTAATATTTTTTATGTTCACATTATCAATCAAAATTTCACCATCTATTATGTCATAGAATCTTGAAATTAAATTTAAAATTGTTGTTTTACCACAACCAGTTTCTCCTACAATTCCTACTTTTTGACCTTTTTTTATTTCAAAATTCAAATCAGATAAGACTATTTTATTTCTATCATACCCAAATATTACGTGATTAAAAGTAACATTTCCTTCTATTTCAAAAGACTGTGCATCTGGGCTGTTAGTAATTTGCAAAGGTTCATCAAGTAGTTCAAATATTCTTTCTAAATAAGTGTTAGCATTCATTAAATTATTATAATTGGAAAATATATTTTCAATTGGTGCCCAAAAACTTGAAGAATAAGAATCAATGGCAAGAATAACACCTAAGCTTACTGCTGGATACATATATTTCAAACCGATATAATATATGTATGCCATGCTTATTAAACTAAAAATTCCAGTTAATGACCAATTCAAGTTTCCAATACAAATGTTGGTTTTTAATACTTTCATTCTTTTTTTCTCTAATTCTTTTAAGATGCGTTCATTTTCTTCTTCACGATTAAAAGACTGTGTAATTCGAATTCCATTTATACTTTCAGATAGAAAAGCATTAATATTCGATTCCTTATTATTATACTCATGTTGTTTTTTTCTTATTATGGGAGACAGAAGTATAAAAAACAAACTCAAAAAAATCATCAACAGAATGCTTACTAACGATAATTGAATATTGGTAGTTACCATAAAAAATATTATAAAAATCAAATTAATAATTTCTAAGAAAATTTCAATAAAAACATAACAAAGTACAGAAGCAACATCATCGGGATAACTTGTAGCTCTTGTGTATATTTTCCCATTGCTCTTTGTATCATAATATGTAGTCGGTAAATATTGTAATTTTGAAAATATCTCTACTTTCAAGTCATGCGCGACATGGTTTAATATAATACTCTGCTTATATCTTCTAATATTTGTAATAAAAAGTGATATTAAAATTAAACAAAGCATAAGTAGTGCTAAGCATAATATTTTCACGATATTTTTTTCTATAAATGCAGTATCAACTGTATAACTTACAATTTTGGGTATAAGAAGGAGAAAAATACTCGACATTATTCCCATTGCTGTTGAAGAAAATAATTCTTTTTTATAGGGGAGCGTATATTTTAGCATTCGTAACATATTATTAAATGAAAATTTTGTTTTTTCTTCATCTTGCTTGTAATTATTTACTCTCATTTTTATTCTCCTTTCTGAATTTTATAAAGTTCATAATAGTATCCTTTTTGTTTTAAAAGCTCCTCGTGAGTTCCGCTTTCTATAACTTTACCTTCATCTAAAACATAAATTCTATCTGCGTTTTTTACAGAAACGATTTTACTAGCTATAATAATTTTTGTAGATTTATACATAAGATTGTTTATACTTTCGTTTATTTTTTCTTCTGTTTCTATATCCAGAGCACTTGTGATATCATCTAATAAAAGAATATCAGGACACACAGCAATTGCTCTTGCTAAAGACAATCTTTGTTTTTCGCCACCTGACAATCCGACTCCTCTTTCACCAATAAGGGTATCTATTTCATAAGGTAATTTTTCGATATAATCGCAACAAGCGATAGAAGCATATCTCATTGCTTCTTCCTTATTAAGATTTGTATTTCCATATTTAATATTATTGTAAATGCTGTCGCTAAATAAAAAAGCTTGTTGGGCAACATACCCTATTTTCTTTCGTATATCTTTAATATCATAATCCAAGTAGTTTTTTCCATTAATTAATATTTCACCGCTTTTAGGTGTAATAAATCCTAGAAGCATATTGACTATTGAGGATTTTCCTGAACCAACTTTCCCAATGAATGCAATTGTTTCATAGGGATTGATTTGTAAATTTAAATTTTCTAAAATAATTTTTTTATCATAAACAATATGTACATTTTTAAAAACAATAGGAACAAGTAGATTATCTATATGTTCTTGACCATTTAAAACAATTTTAGGCTTTGCATTTATTAGACTATCGATTCTTGCTTTTGAAACTTTATATCTTTGCACACTATTTAGAAGACCACTCAATCTTGTAAAAGGAGCTCTTAAATTATAAAGATAAGCATTAAATATAATTAATTCTCCCATAGTAATTTGATTATAAATAAATAAAATTCCTCCTACAAGTAAAAATATAATATTCATCAAATAACTCAAAAAATCGACTTGCATATAAAACTTACTTTCCATTAAAGCTATGTCTATATTTTTATTTACCCAAAGTTTATTTACTTCTTTCATTTTTTCAATTTCATCTTGTTCTAAAGTAAATGTCTTTACAATTTTATTTGCTTCAATATTATCACTTATGAATTCATTTGAATTTGCAGCTAAATTTCTTGCTTTTTCATGTTCTAAAGAAGCTTTCTTTAAAAATTTATAAGAAGTAATGCCCACCAAGACACCTGGAGTAAGCAGAATAATTGTAAATGGAATATTAATAGTTAATAAATAAGCTAATGAGCATCCAAAAGAAATAACAATAGCTCCAATCGTTTTAATATTATAAGCCACATGCGTCTTAATTTGGTTTAAATCTAAAGTGAAATTTGTCATTAATTCTCCACGCTTTTTATGTTCAAAAAAATAATAATCTAAACGATTAAGATTCTTGTAGCATTTTTCTCTTAAAGAACAAACCATTCGATTTACAGTCATATCAAGCTTTATTACACTAAGGTAAGCTCCTACTGTTTTGAAAATGACAAATATAATTATCGTAATTGTTATATACAACAGTTTGCTATAATCATTATAAATTGTGACACTATCAACTAAATATCCAATTAGAATGGGAACTAGAAATCCAATGCTGTCAAAAAAAATTAAAAATATATTTGAAATAATATAAGTTTTATTGTATTTTATATCCATATTTAAAATCCATTTCATATTTTTACCTACTTTACTTTTTCGCTTTAGATTATAGCATTTTTTTCATAAAAATAAAATGTTCCATTCAAGACCGCATGAATAGAATTATAAAATTATGTATTGACACGTCACAGAGCCAAATTAGAGCAAATTAAAAAAGAAAGCACAAGGCTTTCGACAAAATAAGGTGTAAAAATTTTTACGTAAACAAAGATTTTACAATATCAAATATTTCTGTAATTCCATTTGACATAAAGGATTCTACTTTGCTTCCAATAAATATTGCAGCATCGGTAGTATTGTTACTATAATCTTTATATTCGTTATAAGTATAGGAATTAACGTCAATAGGGTTTCCTTCTTTGATATCCTGTTCAAACTTTTTAATGCTTTCTTCTGTCATAGCGGTTTTCTTGGTTACTTTCGCTTCGTAATAACCACTTTCTAAAGCAATATATAAACTAATAAATAAAAGAAACAAGGCACTCAATATTCGAAAAAATGGATTCTTTTCTTTCTTTTTCAATTTTATTCCCCTTTCACATAATGGTAAATAGCTTCTGCTAAAATATTCAAAGTATTATTCACTTCTGTTATATTATTATATTGTCCTCCAAGCTCGATTAGAATGGCATTAGGACTTATATTTTGATTATAAATTCCATTGACACCACTACCTCCTTTTTGGGATATTCCTCTTGTAAGGTTTGGATTAATTCCTTTAATGTATTCATTAATACTTTCTGCCATTTTTAAATTTTTTTCATATTCAGGATTGTCTTTTCCGATAACAAATAAAACTTTTGCATATTTTTTATCGCCAATAGTAGTCGTTGTAATATCGTAACTCATTGCATCTCGATGTATATCAATAAAATAAGTAAGACCTGGATTTTTCTTGATAGCATCTTCTAGCAAAATCTTACTGGCTGCATAAGAATAAGAATATTTCCAACTATGAACTCGTAAAAGTTCTGCTATATCGTTTGTTTCTACCATAGAAGGTATTCCTAAGTCATTTAAAGACTCTCTTAAAATATAAGAAGCCATTAATACACTTGGAGTTATATTATAGGAAGCATTGTTTGATTTTTGATAACCCTCTGTTTGATGCGTATTGTAAATATAAAGAATAGGCTCGTTTACTTTTACATCATAAGGATCTTCGATATAATCTGCCTCAATACCACTTACTAGTTCTTCATGGTCCTCTTGTAAAGTGTCTACTCCTAACGTGTATTTTAAAAGAAAATTTGTGCTATTCAAATTAACTATATCATAAAAGATATTATGTGTTTTCTTAGTATTTAAATTATAATCCACTAAATGGCTAATTAAGGTTTCATTATCTAGTTTTACTAAGAACTTATTATATAAAAGATGAAAAATAAATAAAAACGAGGAAAGCGCAATCAGGCTACTAAATAAGATTTTATAGCCAAATTTTAATTTGCGTTTTGTCTTAATTCGTTTTTTCATACTATCTCCCCTTTTTTGAACAGTATAACTATACTAAGAAGAAAAAAATGTCATAAAAAAAGGAAATTTTTATTTTTTCCTATTTTATTGTTTCAAAAAAAGATTGTTGATGCTATTTGCAATAATTGTTGAGGATGCTTCTAAAACTTCATGAATAGAAACGCTGGTATAAAACTTTTTGTTTTGTTCTAGACACAGGGGTACTCCAATGGAAACTACAGGAATATGAAAAGTTTTGTTATTGATTTCTTTTGCTGAGTTTAAGGCACTTCCAGGAATGATTCCTGTATCATTGATTTCAATTGCGCTATTTAGGTAATCTTCTTTTTTTGTAGACATGGAGTCAATCATGATGATAATATCTGGTTTTAAATTTTGAACAACCATTTCAATAAGTTTAAAAGAACTAATTCCTGTTTTTTCTGTAATGGATGGATTAAATAGAGCTATTTTAGGAATGGTTAAAAAATCCTGATATTGATTGGTTGCTATCATTTTCTCAGTGGTTTCGGCTCCTAAGGCATCTCCATCCACTGTTTTATTACCAAGACCTACGACTAGTACTTTTTTAGATTTTTGATATTTTTTTAAGAATATTTTTAAAATTCGTTCTACTTCTTTTGTTAAAATATTCCCTTTGGTAAGTAAATTTTCATAGGTAAATTGCATAACAAAATAATCTCCTACATCTCTTTTTATTTCTTTTTTTGTTTCTTTCACAACATGATAATGGGTCGTTTTAACAGCATGATTTTTCTTTTCTTCCACTTTGTACTTAGTATCTATTTTATCAATTCCTACGTCTAAAAAAAGTTTTTGTTTCATAATTTATTCTCCTAATTCTAGTATGTGAAATATTTTTCCTTTTAGTCGCATAGATTTTAATAGGTTAATACTTGCAAAAAAGAGATAGTTTTGATAGAATTGGGATGTATTTAAGAAAGGAGATTTTTATGCCTAATATTAAAAGTTCTAAAAAAGCAGTAAAAGTTATTGCTAAGAAAACAGAAAATAACCATGAA
>CASDHD010000028.1 GCA_949280095.1 uncultured Bacilli bacterium | reverse complement strand
TAATTCAGAATATCTTGTTTTTTATTGATGATTTTAGAAACCAATAGCATAAAATGGCAAGAATTGGAAAATTTATTTTATTAGATTTTTCAATAAAAAAACAATAAATCAAATTTCTATTGTTTCTTCTATTTCTAACACTTTATAGTTTATATTAAACTTTTCAAAATTTTCTCTCATATAATTCAAATTTGTTGGATAAGCAGAATTGTCCATATGAATAGGTAATACTAATTTTGCACCTAAATCTATTGTGTACAAAGCCGCTTCGTAAGAGGACATAGTAAGTCCATGAGCAGTAATAGGAAGAGCTACTACATCTGCTTTATAATCATTAGAAAAACAAATTGTATCGCTTGTAATATAAAGCCTTGTTATTCCATCATCTATAATGTATCCTACATTTTCTAATACTTCTTTTCCGCCTTTCAAGTTAGGATTATAGCCATGTATAGCTTTTACGACTTCAACTTTTAGATTATCAAAAGTAAGAGTATCATTTGCTTTTACAATATTAAAATGAAGATTGGGATAATTTTGTTGTACTTCCTTTGTAGAATAGATAGGTGCATCTATCTCTTTTAAAGCTTCTTCATAAATATGGTCTCCATGCTTGTGTGTAATCAAAACCATATCTGCAGCTCTCCATGCTTCTAAAAAGTGATCTTGATATTTCAAATTTCCAGCATCTACTAATATTTTTTTGTTATTTGTTTCAATCATTAAACAAGATTGAGGATATTTAGTTATTTTCATTTTTTCATTTCTCCTTTATTTTTATGCTTAGTACATTCTTCTAATACGATAAAAGAATAAGGTATTGCTAATTTTTCAACACTTTTTTCTTTTTATTTATTTTTTCATTATTTTTTTTATGACGTTTAAATAGAATATCCGTCTTTAGTACAATAAATAAGAATATAATCATTAATCCAATATAGATGATGATTACATAATAAGTATCTCCTAATGCATAGAAAATCGATAAAGCTGCAAATAATATATCAATTGCATAAATAATAAGTAAAGAAGCCCTAGTAGAAAATTGCATTTTCAAAAGTTGATGATGTATATGTTGTTTATCTGCTGTATTAAATGGATTTTGCTTCTTGATTACTCTTCTAATAATCGAGAATAAAACATCAATAATTGGAGTTGCTAAAATAATAAGTGGGATAATTAATGATGTAAAGGTTGCTGTTTTATATCCTAATAGTGTTGTAACAGCGATGATGAACCCTAAAAAGTTACTTCCTGTATCTCCTAAATAAATTCGGGCTGGTGGAAAATTATAGACTAAAAAACCTAATGTTGAACCTAGCATAATTAATGCAAGTATTGTATCCAAACCTTGTTGAGCATTCATAATAAAAGCAATAATAGCAATTGTTAAAAAATAGATAGAACTAACACCAGAACACAAACCATCTAAGCCATCCGATAAATTAATAGCATTGATTATAGATACAATGAGTATAATCGTAATCATGTAATTCCAAGGACTAGCAAAGGTTATATTTATACCTAAAATACTGATGTAATCTAGAGAAATATTTCCATAGAATACTACTATTCCAGCAGCTAAAATTTGACAAAGCAATTGATATTTGGTTTTTAAAGGATTTATATCATCGATCATTCCCATAAAGATAAGGATAAAACTTCCCATTAAAATGGATAACATTTGTACACTACTTCTTGCATAAAGCATATACCCTACCATAAAGGAAAAGAATATCGCAAGTCCTCCTAATGTAGGCATTGGAACTTTATTTAACCTACGCTTATTGGGATAATCTAAAGCTTTTATGTGTCTTGCTATTTTTTCTACAATTGGTGTACCTACCAAACTACATAAAAACGTTACAAACACAATTACAAAAACATCATGGCCATTTACATACATAATTTCACTTCCACTTTTATTATAACGTAATAAAGGAAAAAAAAGAAGAAAAAGAAGAAAAAGCACTTTATATTTACTTTTTCTTCTTTTTATCATCTCCCCAAAAATCAAAATTATCAAAATTATCAAACTGCGCTAATTTATCATCATTGTTTTTAGGTTCTTCAGACTCTATTTTTGTGTGTTCTTCTTTTTTCTCTGGTTTTTTTTCTTTTTGTTCTAAACTTTTTTTATCTAGCTTTTCGATATTTATTTTTTCTTCCTCTTTTTTAATTCTTTTTTTCTTTTTTGTTTTTTTCTTTAGTAAGCATAGAATTAAGATAAAAGCAAATACTAAACCTATTCCAAACGCCATACACATATATAAATATGTCGTAACATTATTTTGCAATTCTTCTATTTCTTCTTGATTCCAAATTTGAAATGTTCCTTCTTCTGTATCATAACTATAGTAATCGTATTTTCCTGTTTCAATATTCATTCCATAGCAAATAATAAAACGACTATCTTCTTTATACTTAAATACTGGTACTTCCATTTCATTTATCCTTTGTGTTGCTTTTATGTAACCTTTTAAATCACTAGGAAAATCAGTCAAATATAAGGTTAAACTATTTGCTTTTAATTCCTTATAAGTACTATATGAGTTATTTTCTTTATTATAAATGGCATAAAGAATATTACCCTCTGTATCTTTTAGTCCTACTACGTAAAAATTTGTAATTTCGCTATAAAATGCAGGAACTTCTACATTATTAATGTTGATTGTTGTTTCTTCATAAGACATTGGTTTTTCCAAGATATCTTTTCTTTTTACTATGGTATAAGTTTTATCCCCTAAATTTACAGAAATTGGATTTAAATCTTCTACTTCAATGTCTAGAATGTACTTCTTTTCACTTCCATTTTGAGCTGTTACTATGATTTCAAAACGGTTATTTCCTTCTACAACATCTTTTTCTCCTTCTCCAGTAATAGAGGCTTTGCTATCATTTTTTTCTGCTAAAATATTGACTTTGGTTACATCGGAAGGAATGGTAAGCTTATATTCTAATGTATCTTTGTTAAATGCTGGTGTTAGTTCATAGCCTTCTACACTTAAACTTTTTAGGCTATTATCTTTGCTATAAGTTGCTTCTAACTCTTGTTGAGTCATAGATTTAATAGAAAGACTACTTGATGACAAAGACATTTGACTTAAATCACTAAAAGCATAGGCAAGATAACTACTTACTGATACCTTTGTAGAACCACTTTTTAAAGCTTTAAACGTAAAATTGTAACTCTTTGACTTTACACCACTTGCAGAAGAATTTGCCATAGCAGTTCCTCCACCTTCTGCACTACTGCTAACTAAAGAAAGATAAGATTTATCGTAATTCAAATCCATTTGCCAACTTCCAATTGCTGTACTACTAGAAAGTGTAACAGTTACTTTTATTTGATTACCAACTATTGCTGTAGAAGAACCTGTTACTTTAACTGTTCCTGATGCTGCGTTTACTGCAAGTGGAAAGAGACATAAAGTAATAATGGTTAAGAAAAAGAAATAGATTTTTTTCATAAAACACCTCCTATTGTGCTATGGTATATAAACCTAAAATTTGTTTTTGTACTTGTAATAAGTCTAAAGCGTTTATGGCACCATCACCTGATGTATCTCCTGCAAGTTTATTGGCTCCTGATAAAGAATAAGAACCTAAAATTTGTTTTTGTACTTGTAATAAGTCTAAAGCATTTACAACTCCATCACCTGATGTATCACCTTTTATTACAACTTTTAATTCTTCTGATTTATTACTATTTGTTACTACTACTTTGTATCCTGTTCCTATTTTTCCAGAAGTCACATTCGTTCCTGATGCATTTTTTACAACTACATCAGTTCCACTAATTGCTTCAATGGAACTGATTACAGTAGAAACATCTGTACCTAACTTAATTCCTGATATGTATCCTCCTGAATAACGATAACCACTAGAGGTAACAATCGATGCTATATCCATCGTAGTTGCTGAAGTAGAACCATTTCCACTTGCTCCATTTGCACTATTGCTAATCGTTGCATTCATATTATTATAGATAGGAATATAGAATACAAATCCTAAATCTAAAATTCCTAAAGAACTATAAGATTTATAAGTAGTAGAAGATTCTACTGAAGGAGCCGTGATATCCGCCATATACTGATGAATATAAAGATTCGTTGAAACGGTAGGAACAACATTGAATTTTTGAAAATAAGTTGTGTATTGTCCAACATTAATATAAGTAGAAGCAAGTAAATTAGAAGCTCCTTGAATAGCTAACAGAGGTGTCTTCCAACCACGTTGTTCGGCATAAGCAACTCCGCAATTATTTGCTCCTGTACTCGTCGCACAAGAATCTGTAACTCCATAATTGAAGAAGTTGTAAACTCCAGCTTCCCCAGAATATAATGTTTTTAAACTCGTGCCATTTCCTAATTCTTTTTGCATTCTAGAGGCCAAGAACATAGGACTAACATTTGTATTCTTTCCAGCTTCTGTTGTAATGAATGCTAAATCATATCCTTTATTTAAATTATAAGTATAAAAATCTGTACTTTTAATAATAGCTTTAACACCGTTTGTATAATGATTGGTTAAAGTATTGTCATATTTTAAATAATTAAATTGGAAGATATACTTTTCATCAAACCAATTTCTAGGATCCATATAGAAAGCTAAGGCTTGTTGACTTGCTGGATAGAAAGTAGACGAATATTCTCCTTTACACGTACTATCAATATAATCATGGTTAATAGAAGAAGCAAAAGAAATGTAACTCTTTTGGCAAGCACTTTCTTTATCTACCGCAGTTGCCCAATCTAGATTTGTCATAACTGGTTGAAAAGACCAATTAGGATGTTTACTTTTTAAACTACACAGACCTGCCCAATAACTAGAAGGAAAGCCTAAATTTGATAATTCTGTTTCACAAGCATTAGTAGGTGTTGCTCCATCCGTTGATACTTCCACTATACTTAATAAAGAAGCACATACATATCCTGTTGTAGTCTCATTATAGATAAGTTTATACCATCCTGATGAACAACCACTTCCCGTATATAAAGTTTCATCTGCTAAATTATATTTTGTTCCTGAATTTAAAACAGCTATTTCTGCATTTTTTGTTCCAGGAGCCGTTCTTAAACTTGCATTATTATAGGTGACAAGTGCCATTTTAGTTCCTGCAGAAACAGAAGATGCAAAAATGAAAAAACTAAGTATAGAACAACATAAAATGATTACTTTTTTATACACTTTGCTTCACCCTTCCTTTACTATCAGATACAGTATAACATTTTTCGACATTTTTTTAAAGTCTGTCAACTTTGATTTGTAAACTTTTAGTCAAATAAATGATTATTGTAAATAGACTTAATTTTTTGTATAATACTATAATATGAGAGGATAGACATATGAAGGTACTTTTTAGAAAAATTAAACGTGCAAATAAAATTGCTTTTACTATTTATATATTATCTTTATTAATGTTTATAGCAAGTTATACCTACTTTGTTATTTCATTATTTAAGTTAGAAGGGATTGAGACTCTAATTAGAGGGATTGTAATCGGGTTACTCTTCCTTTGGTTGATTATTTATTTTTTGTTTGGCTTATCAACATTGGTTACAAAAAAAATAAAAAAGTTTTTAATTTTAACTTTTATTCATTTACTTTTATTTGGAGGGATGCTTTTTGTTTCCGTTGTTATAAACCGACTTTATAGTAAGCTAGAAATGTTTACAAACCAAGACGTTACTTTGTATACAACAAATTTGATTGCTTTAAAGAATACAGAACTCACTAGTTCTAGTAAACTTGGAATGATAAGTAATAATGAAGATATAGAAGGTTATATTTTAGCAAATACACTTCGAAATAAGGAAAATCTAAGTCAAGAAGTTGAATATTTCGATGATTATTATTCCATGTTAAATGCTCTTTATAATAAAGAAATTGATGCTACTTTTGTTTCTAGTAATTATGTCATTCTATTTAGTAGTGAAGAATCTTATGCCAATATTGAGGAAGAAACAAAAGTTTTGTATGACTATAGTGAAGAAATGAAAACTAAAACAATTACAAACAGTAATAAAAAATTAACAGAGCCATTCACTGTATTATTGATGGGTGTGGATTCAGAAAAAGATGGTTTAAATGCGAATGCTGCTTTTAATGGAGATACGTTAATGCTTATTACATTTAACCCTACTACATTAAATGCTACAATGTTAAGTATTCCAAGAGATACATTTGTACCGATTGCTTGTAATAATAATCGTAGTCATAAAATTAACTCTTCTGCTGCTTATGGAACAGAATGTGTTATCAACACAATTCAAAATTTAGTAGATGTTGAAATTGATTATTATGCTAAAATCAATTTTAATGGTGTAATTGATTTAGTAAATGCAATTGGAGGAATTGATGTTGATGTAGAAGAACCTGATTATAAACCTTATGCTAAGCGTTATGGTGAAGGAAAACTATGTGAGGAAGATTCTTATCGTAATCGTTCTAATATGGTTTGTATGGATATTGGTATGCAACATTTAAATGGAGAACAAGCTCTTGCGTATGCAAGAAATAGACATGGTTTTTTAGAAAGTGACTTAGCCAGAAATAGACACCAACAACAAATTGTGGAAGCTTTAGCTAAAAAACTGATGAGTGTTAGTAGTTTTTCTGATTTTGAGAAACTTTTGGATGCTATTGGAAAGAATATTGCTACCAACTTATCTACAACACAAATCTTATCATTTTATCAAACACTTAAGAATATGTTAGTACAAAGTTTACATGGAAATGATTTTATTAATATTCAAAAAATGTATTTAGAGGTTTATAACCAATCAGTCTTGATGAGTGGAATGCGACTTTCTGCTCTAGGTTACTATGATAATAGTTTAACAAAAATAAAAGAGGCAATGAATGTAAATTTAGGTTTGAAAGAAGAAGAAATGGTTAAAACGTTCTCTTACGACTATAATGAAGAATATACCTCTCCTATTATTGGAAAAGGAATTACAAGCGGAACAAAAGGAGCAACGGTTCCAAACTTTGTTGGTAGTACCGTTCGATATGCTGAAGATTGGGCAAATAATAACAATGTTACATTAACAACTGCATTTAGTTGTAGTGATGGTATTCCTGGATTAATAGGAAGCCAAAGTGTAAGTGCGGGAATGCTTGCAAAAACAGTTTCAAGTATTACGATTTATGTAAATCAAGTCTGTGATGCAAATACAAATACGAATGATAATAATACGACGGATAACAACAATAATCAAAATAATAGTGATGATAATAATACTGATAATAATGATAATTCTGGAATAGATCCTATAATACCTGGCGGTCCTACAATTGATAAACCTGGTGACAATAGTAATAATGAAGGAAATGGAAATGACAGCAATAATGGTGATAATAACGAAGGTGATGACAAACCACCTGTTACTATTCCTGGAATGCCTGAAGAAGACGAAAATTAAAAATTGGTCTTCTTTTTTAATGGGGATAAAAAAATTAAATTTGCAAAGTATTCTATAAAAGATTAGCCCTAATTTTTAGGGCTATATGACGTTTACCACTATAAAAAAGCTCACTTAAACATTTTATATCAAATATTCGATATTTAAATCTTGAAAAAGCGGATCATAAAAAAAATCAACTAGTGTTATATTTAACCCATAGCATATTAAAATAAGTGTCTTTAGTTTAGGGTTCTTTCCGTTTCCAGAAGAAATATTTTGAACTGTATTTTGCGTTAAAAAGCCTTTTTGTGCAATCTTATTGATGGATGTATTTTTTTCTTCACATAATTTGTGTATTCTACTTGCTATGGCTATTGCTAAAATATTATCTGCTTTCATCATTTATTGCTCCTTGTTAAAAACAAGTACACCATATTTCATGCAAAAAGTACATTTATTGAATGTAGTATAATTTGCGCTTCCTCATAAGATAATATTCTTAGGTGAGCGATTTATGAAAATCAACAAAACGACAATAAATATATCTATGTAGTAGTAGGTCGCAATATTAAACGTATTAGAAAAGAAAAAGGCCTTACACAAGTTCAATTAGCAGATTTAATACAATATAATGAGGGTACAATAGCAAATATCGAAAACAATAGTTACCAAACATTTAGCTTAGAATTTCTTTATATTATGTCTAAAAAATTAAATGTTTCTATAATAGAATTTTTTAAAGGATTAGATTAGTTAAAACATTAGGCTAAAAATTTAGCTTTTTGTTTGTGATAAATTTTCAGCCATTAAAATATTTACAGAAAAAAACAATCAAGAGTTGTTATATTTTTCTTGATTGTTTTACTCACTTACTATAGAAGCATTGCTTTTAGCATTTAAGGAAAAGTCTGCATATTTTCCTTGTAAGAATAGTGGATAAGCTGCTGCTCCTATCATCGCTGCATTGTCTGTACAATATTTCATAGAAGGAATGCTTAAAGGTACTTGATATTTGTCTGCTACTTTTTTTATTTCTTCACGTAAATAACCACTAGCTGCTACTCCTCCTGCTACAATTAATTGACTCACATTTTCGTTTTTTAAAGCAATTTCCACTTTTCTTGTTAGCTCATTAACTGCAGTTACTTGAAAACTACAAGCCAAATCTGCTTTTCTTATTTCATTACCCCTTTGGGACTCATTATGAACTAAATTGATAATATGACTTTTAAGACCACTGAAACTAAAATTATAGGAGCTATCATTGACTGGTTTTGGTAGTGCATAAGTAGGTTCTCCAATTTTTGCTAGTTTTTCTACATTTGGTCCTCCTGGATATTTTAGACCTAAAATTCGTGCGACTTTATCAAAACATTCCCCTATGGCATCGTCCATGGTACTTCCCAATATTTTAAAATTGTAATCCTCTTCCATTAGAATTAAATCTGTATGTCCGCCACTTACAACTAAAGCGAGCAATGGGAAAGTAAGTTTATTTTCTAAAGCATTGGCATAAATATGTCCAATTGTATGATTTACAGCAATTAGCGGTTTTTTGTAGACTAATGATAAAACTTTTGCAAATTCAATTCCCACAAGCAAACTTCCTAGAAGACCTGGTGCATAAGTAACTGCTATAGCATCTATTTCTTCTATTCTAATGCTACTTTTCTGTAATGTTTCTTCGAGTACCATAGTAATATTTTCCGTATGCATACGTGACGCAATTTCTGGAACAACTCCTCCGAAATTCGCATGGGTATCCATTTGGGTTAATACAGTAAAAGATTCTACTGTATTCCCATTTTTTACAATAGCTATACTAGTTTCATCACAAGATGATTCTATTGCTAAAATGTAGACATCTTTCATTTTTCTAACCTTCTTCCCATTAAATAAGCATCTTCCCTATCAGTGTAATATCCCTTACGCGTAGTAATGATTTCAAAACCAAATTCTTTATATAAGGCAATTGCAGCTGTATTGCTTTTCCGTACTTCTAATGTTAATAATGTTACGCTTTCTTTTAATCCACTTATCATAGCATCCATCAAACAACTAGCTATATGTTGATGACGATATTCCTCTTTCACAACAATATCTACAATATCTACTGTTTCTGTTAGTTCCGTATACATTAAAAATCCAATGATGTTATTTTGTTCTTCGTAAACAAGAACCTTTGTAAAATTATCGTTTATTAATCCTTGAAGATTAGCTGTTTTAGAAAAAGTTGGATTCAAGGTATTACCTAAATTGTTTACAACTTCGATATCTATTTCTTGTAAATTACGAATCATTTTTGTACCTCTATTTTTTTTACATATAAGGGATTTACAGCATGAGGGGATATACTTTCTAAAGATTGGGCAAAGATAAGAACTTTTTCATAGTCGATAACTACTTTTTCCACCATTTGTTCTTCATTTTGAAACTCACTGTTTGCTAAATAATGATATTCCTTAACTAATTCATTTTTTTTATTAAAAGTTCCTAAAAAGACACCATTTTTTTCTCTTTCTACAATTGTTACATCATCATGTTCAAAAGATACTGCTTTAATAAGTAAACTAGATAGTGTTCTAATAGGAATATTCAAAGTAAAAGCTAAAGTTTTGGCAATCGTCACTCCAAGCCTTACTCCTGTAAAAGATCCTGGACCGTTAACAACTAAAATTTGGTCTAATTCTTCTACTTCTATCTTAGCTTCTTTTAAAACACTTTCTAAAATCGGCATTGTTGTAATACTATGATTATGTTGGGTTTCCACTTCTTTTTTTACTAAAATATTCTTTTCTTTGAATAAAACAATAATAATCTTATCACTATGCGTATCTAAAAATAAAGTATACATATATTTCTTCCTCTCTTAGTGGCACAAAAAAACTCGCACACGAGCCTTATTATAACACACTATGGCACAAATCTTCATACATTTCGCCATGTGGTTCAAAAACTAATACTCTTGTATTTTCATCGATGACTTTAAATTTAATGTCTAATCTTTCTTTAGGTAACGCATCACGAATTAAATCAGACCATTCAATAATCGTCACTCCACCTTTGTTAAAATATTCATCAAAACCAACGTTTTCAGAAGATCCTTCTAGACGGTATACATCCATATGATATAAAGGAAGTTCGCCGTTTGGATATTCTTTTACTAATGTGAATGTAGGAGAAGTGACATTTTCATCAATTCCTAATGCCCCAGCAAACCCTTTCACAAATACAGTCTTTCCGCTCCCTAGTTCTCCTTCTAAGCAAATAACCATATTTGGAAATTTTTCACTTTCCATATTTTGGGCTAATTCTAAAGTATCTTTTTCATTTCTTGATGTAAATTTATAATCCATTATTACCACCTATCATTATTATAGCAGAAGAATTTTATTTAATACAATCTTTTGAAACCAAATTGACAGTACTTAACTTCTTTTTTTTGTAAATGTTTTTAATCCAAAAAATATCGTTTTTTTATCAAAGTTTTGGTTAGCTTCTTTTATGAGTTCTTTAATGGATTCTATTACAATTTTACGTGTTTCTTCTTCTAGTTTTGTAAATGTTTTTAATAGATGTGGAATTGCTCGTAATTTTAAATTGGCCAGGTCTTCCACCGTATTTATATTATTTTTATCAAGAACTTGGTATAGAGTGTTAATAAACACTTCTTTTTGCTTTTTATCACGATGTTCTAGAAATGAAGCTACTGTTTTTTGAATTTTATTGCTAGTATCGTTAACTTCTTTTAAAAATTGGAATGATGTGCCTTCAACTTGCCATGTAAGAGCATCATGCTGCCATAAACCGATGGAATTACTTTTAATCACCTTATAGGTACTTTTTTGGGTTAAAAGCATGCCAATTATGGAAGTTTCAGGTTGTAAAGCAATTATTTTAGGTAGCATAGCTAGATAGGAAGGTGATTTTATGAAACTTTCAGAGAATCCTGGTCCATCGTTATTAAAAATATTTTTTATTCTTCTTTTGTTTTTTTTCTTTGCTTTTACTCCTGCGTAAACAGCAAGATTTCCACCTTTTGAATGTCCTCCAAGATAAATATGGCGATACCAAAATGGAATTTTTCTTATATATTCTTTAGCTTCCAGTTGGGACGGAATTTCTTCTAGATAGCTCATGTTAAAATCTTCTTTCCATCCGACAATAGTTTCATCTGTTCCTCTAAAAGCTATGTATAAAGTATGAAAGTTAATTTTAATAGACATAGCAGAAAATTGTTTTTCTTCTTTTTTGGATAATTTATTTACATAATTTACAATTTTTAAGTTACCAAAACGTTTTGAATTTGCTATTTCTTTATAAAATTGATAAGGATTTATAGTAAATGGATATCTTTTTTTTAGTTCTTGCTCATTATATTTTTCTAAAAAGAAAGCGACAGCTTCTTTAATCGATATATTCTTTTTAAAATCTTTTTTACTTATATTAATATAAGCAAATTCTGCTAAAATAAGGTTATCCACTTCATTAAATGGGCTTTGTTTAAAAGTTAAATCTCCTCGCCATTTTAAATAATCTACAATATTTGCCATCCCAACACTTCCTTGCAGTTACTATTATAAGTCACTCTGTTTTAGAAGAAAAGAAAAAATTGCTTCTTTTTTATTTTATTGAACACTTTTACTTTAATTGTAGTTTTTATCTATTAATTTGATAAATGAATGTCATTATTTAATAATCTTGTTAAATCTATTTCTAATGGCTCCTGATTGTTAATTAAACGATTGACGCATGTATATAAAATGCGTAGACGTAATTTGTCTTCTGCAGATGTATTGATAAATCTTAAATTTATTGGATACCCTGAGTCTAAAAATAAATCAAGGAAAGATTCTGTGTCATCAAAAATAATGGATAAAGTAGAAATAGATTTGTAAGGGATCGTATAGATTTGTTTTCGTTTACCAAAATTATCAAATAAAATAACTTTTTTATCTGTAAATACTCCATGGTCTCTACTTGTTTTATAAGCAACCAATATTAATTCTTCTCTAATATATTGTTTTACATATGCAGGAAGATCTTTTTTGTCTATTATTCCTGAAAAATTAAATTCTTTTGTAATCGCTTTATATTTAACATAACCCATACTACTACCTCACTACTACTCTTTATTTTAACGAAAAGCGCGATTATTTTCAGATTCAAATCTCTATACTATTCATACTTTCACTTTTTCTATAGCAATATTATAATACATTAACATTATAATGTAAATTCTATTTACAATGATATTTAATCTAAAACGATAATTTTACCATTTTCTATTTGTAGTCTAAAATCGTGTTTCTCCTTATTTTTAGGCAAAAAAAAATAGGCAACTTCCTATCTTCGCTTACACTATTGTCGGCGTTTCAGTGCTTAACTTCTCTGTTCGGGATGGGAAGAGGTGTATCCACTGAGCTATCGTCACCTATAAAGGATTTTGTCCTTTAAAAACAAGATAATGTATTCATCTAATTAAATAAATAAAGTTAAATCCTCGATCTATTAGTACTAGTCAGCTCAACGTATCACTACGCTTCCACCTCTAGCCTATCAACGTTGTAGTCTACAACGGATCTTACTTCACGAAGAATGGGAAAATTCATCTTGGAGGAGGCTTCCCGCTTAGATGCTTTCAGCGGTTATCCCGTCCATACATAGCTACTCTGCACTGCAACTGGCGTTACAACAGATACACCATTGGTATGTCCATTCCGGTCCTCTCGTACTAGGAACAGCTCTCCTCAATTTTCCTACGCCCACGATAGATAGGGACCGAACTGTCTCACGACGTTCTGAACCCAGCTCGCGTGCCACTTT
>CASDHD010000027.1 GCA_949280095.1 uncultured Bacilli bacterium | reverse complement strand
CCCAAGCTAGACTAGGAGAATTCATCTATAATGGTAAAACTTATGAGACCCCTATGTTTATGCCAGTAGGAACGCAAGCTACAGTCAAAACTCTTTCGCCAGAGGAAATAAAGGAAATGCATGCAGGAATTATTTTATCAAATACCTATCACTTATGGTTAAGGCCTGGTGAAGATATTGTTTCTCATGCAGGTGGACTTCATAAGTTTATGAATTATGACGGTCCAATACTAACGGATTCGGGAGGATTTCAAGTATTTTCGCTTGCTAAGCCAAAAGATATTTCGGAAGAGGGAGTTTTATTTAAAAATCATTTAAACGGCGATAAGTTAATGTTAACTCCTGAAAAATCAATTGAAATCCAGAATAAATTAGATAGTGATATCGCAATGTCTTTTGACGAATGTCCACCAGCTAGTGCAAGTCATGAATATTTAAAACAAAGTATTGAAAGAACTATACGTTGGGCGAAACGTGGAAAAATAGCCCATAAAAATGAAAAACAAATGCTATTTGGTATCGTGCAAGGTGGAGCTCATGAAGATTTGCGGAAATTTAGTGCAGAAGAGACTGTAAAAATTGGTTTTGATGGCTATAGTATTGGTGGAGTAGCAAACGATCATGAAAGTAAAGAAGATATGTATAAAGCCTTCCAGTATTCTACGAAATATTTGCCAAAAGATAAATTACGTTATGCTATGGGAATAGGAGAACCTATTGATATAATTGAGGGGGTTATACGTGGTATTGATTTATTTGATTGTGTAAGTCCCACAAGGCTTGCAAGACATGGCCATGCTTTAACCAAGAATGGGAAAATAAATCTTAAAAATGCTAAATATAAAGAAGACTTTACAGCTATAGAAGAAACTTGTGATTGTTATGCATGCAAACATTATACCAAAGCATACATTAAACACTTAATTAATTGCGATGAAACTTTTGGTGCAAGACTTCTATCTATTCATAACATTCGTTTTTTAATATCTTTAACTGAAGAAATTAGAGAAGCTATTAAACAAGATAATATACTTGAATATCGAGAAAATTTTATAAAAGAATATTATGGAGAAAACAATGACAAAGAATAAAATATGGGTATATGCTACTGTTTTACTAGTTGGCTTATTAATTGGTGTTCCATCAACTTATAAAGTCATAACAAAGCATAACGAAAGAATGCTAAAAAACACAACTCAAAAAATTGTAGAAGCTGCAAAAGATTGTTACTACAATAATTCATGTGTAGGCGATGAGATTACACTAGAAGAGTTATATGAAAAAACAGGACTAGCAGGAATGTATAATCCTGTAACCAAAAAAATCTATAGTGAACAGTCCTACATCAGCGTAAAAGAAAACTTTAAATTTATAGAAAAATAGAAAGCAAAAACAAGTACTTTTTTTATTTTCTCAAAACTATTCCTTCTTTTTATTAATTCCAATTGTTGAACCAACCACACAAGCAAATAAAAGTGCCATATAATAAATAACTCTTGTAATAGAAAAACCAGTTTGATAAAGAATAAGATTAAAAAGAATCAAAACAAGAAGCAACAAAAGTCCAATTTTAAGCCCCGCTAAAAAACCTCTATTTTCCGTTTTCTTTCCTGCTTTATATCCAAAACCGAAAAAAACAATCCCCATATAGGCAAATAAGAAAACATTCGCTACTTTTGAAGAGAAAAGCAAATAATACAATAAACTGATTACAATACTACCACCTACTAAAAAACCTAAAAATTTTAATAACGTCATTCCATAATCTTTTACGTATTTCATTACAATCACCTAATATTTTATATGCTTTTGATTAAAAAATTATGAAATAAACCATAATACTAGTGGAGGATATAAATATGGAACTTTTAACAATTATATTTAGAACTACATTTTTTTATTTTTTTATTGTACTCGCTTACCGAATTATGGGAAAACGAGAAATAGGTCAACTAGGAGTTATAGATTTAATCGTCTCTATTTTGATTGCAGAATTAGTAGCTATCAGTATCGAAAACATAGAAGATACAATTTTCTTTACTATTATACCGATTATCTTACTTGTTTTATTAGAGGTAGGGCTTGCATTTATTAGCATTAAATCACGAACATTCAGGACCTTTTTTGGAGGAAAACCATCCCTTATCGTAGCAAATGGGAATGTAAATTATAAAGAAATGGTACGCCAAAGATATAGTATGGATGACTTATTACTAAGTTTACGTCAAAATTCGATTAAAAGTATTGATGAAATTGAATATGCCTTTTTAGAACCAAATGGGAAATTATCTATTTTTAAATACAATATGTTACATACTAGAAGTAATTACCCAATGCCTATTATCGTTGATGGGGAGTTGCAAAATAAAGCATTAAGTTTTATAAAAAAAGACAAACGTTGGATTGAAGGGGAACTCGCTAATAGAGGACTTAAAATAGAAGATGTATTTTATGCATTTAAAAAGAAAAAGAAAATTTATATTATTAAAAAAAGTAATTTATAAAAAATTGTATTTATGAGGGCAAAAATATTTATAGTTAGAAGATTTTGAGGGATTTTTATTTTCAAAGTCTTTTTGTTTTGATATAAATTTTGATATCAAAAATTAGTATATCTTTAAAGATTTTTTCATAATGGTATGATATAATCTTTTTAAGAGAACATATAAAGTATGAGTGAATATGATGTTAAAGCAAAAAAGTAGGAGGTTTTATCAAATGGAAAAAATAAAAGCTGTCACCATTGCAGAAAATGAAGATTACTTAAGACAAGTGTCTCTACCTGTTGAAAAGAATGATCCAAATTTAAAAGAGGATATAGCAAAAATAGAAAAATATTGCAAAGAAAACGAAGTCTTAGCTATGGCTTCTGTACAAATAAGTATTCCTAAAAGGCTAGTATATTTAAAAAATACAAATTTAGAAATACTAGAAAAAATAAATGATGGTTCAGCAAACGAAGATGAACAAAAATATAATGAAGCAAGAGTATTAATAAATCCCGTTGTCTTAGAAAAAGAGGGGTTAACTACTTATTGGGAAGCTTGTGCAAGTTGTATGGATTATACAGGGCTTGTAAAAAGACCTTATAAAATTGTTGTAGAATATGAAGATGAAAATAGAAAACCGCATCAAGAAACTTTCACTGGATTTGAAGCCACTGTGTTATCTCATGAACTTGACCATTTGGACGGCATTCTACACATTGATATTGCTGAAGAGGTACGAAATATTCCAGTAGAAGAAAGAAAAGCACTTCGTAAAAAAGAAGGCTATACCATTTTAAGTGAAACTGGAAATTATGAAGAATTAAAAGAAAAAAAATGAAGATATACATCTCACTAAATCAATGTTATAATAATTAGAGAATATAGGGTGATACGATGAAACTTTTAAAGCGACTTGAAAAAGCAAAAAAAGGCACAACATTCTTGATATTTGGAAGTACATTCCTCATTTTTTTCTTTTGCTTACTAGGAGTTCAGCATTTGAATCAGATTAAAGTAAAGAATAGTTTTAAAACATTTACGAAAGAAAGTGACTACAAAGTCATACTATCTGTTGCAAAGAAAAGATCCAGAACAAAATTATTTGATGATGGAAACTATCATTTTTATGGCATAGGAATTCAAAATATTGAAATCTCCTACCAAGGAGTAAGTAAAAGTTTAAAGAGCATTTTAAAAAATAAAGATTTATCTTTTGCAGATTTTTTAGAAAATTGGCATCTTGTCTATACAGCTCCAGACCAAACTGTCCAAATATATGAAAGTGATACTTACGAACTCATAATAGAAAATATCTTGGAAGATGAAAAAGAAATCACAATCAAGAAGGTAAACTAGCCATTACCTTTTTTATTTTGTATAAATTAGTTCCTACTACAAAAATAATATTGACAATTTCCGAGATAATAAGCCCATATATTCCAATATGAAACAATGAGAAAACAGCCAAGACTATATTTTTTAAAATAACTCCCAATAATGTAATCTTCATCGTAAATTTTGCAAGTCCTAATCCTTGTAAAGTACTAATTAAAGGGCTTTCTAAATAGAAAAGAACAAAGAAAGGCGCTAGAACTGTAATGTAATCAATACCACTTTTTGTATGATACAACAACCATAACAAAGGTTCTTTGAATAGGAATATAAAAATACTAAAAAAGAGTCCAAGCACAAAAGAAATAAACATTGCTTGCTTAAATCTTCTTTTTAACATGGCTGTGTTTCTTTTTTGATGAAATTTGCTAATCTCGGGCATTAACGCATTTGAAATCGCCGCCACTAAAAAACTAGGCATTGTAAGTAAAGAAATGGAATAAGCATTATAAGCGCCATATTCTAGCATAATAAAATCACTCGAATAGCCAACAAATAGCAAAATATTAGTAAGAATAATAGGTTCAAAAAAGAAACCAATATTCCCAATAAAACGAGAAGAAACAGTAGGAAGGCTCACATCTAAAACTTCCTTAATTGTATGTACATTAGGTTTCATATCTTGCTTTGTAATGATGGCATGTTTGGGAATAAAAAATAAGAAGACAATAACAGAAGAAATTTCGGAAATAATATTAAATAAAATCAAAGCAGCTACAGCAACCAAAATACTTTTTTTAACAAAATAAGGAAGAAAACAAACAATTAAAATCAATCTTACAACTTGTTCCAAAGAATTAGATAAAGCGTAAGGGACCATTCTTTGCTTGCCAAAAAAATACCCTTTTACAATACTAGATAAACTCACAAAAGGAAGTGTCACTGTACAAGCAAGTAAAAGTATATAAGTACTTTCATTTTTTAAAAGTGTATAGGCAACAAACTTACTACCAAAAAACATTGTAATAAGAAGAATAATATTAACAACGATGATAATAACGACGGAAGAACAAATGATTTTAATACTTCTTGTCTTTTCTTCAGCAACCAACTTAGAAATAGCAAGAGGCATAGCAAGTGTTGCAATCGTAATCAAAAGGGAATAGGTAGGCATTACAAGTGAATGCAAACCGACTCCTTCCTCCAAAATAATGCGAGTATAGATAATTTTAATGACAAAACCTAAAATACGTGTTACAAAACCTCCCAAAATTAAAATTAAAGTGGATGTTAAGAATTTGTTTTTCATTTCATTCTTCCTTTCAAAAACTGAAAATTTGCTTTATAATAAATATATGTTTTAGGAGGCAAAATATGGTTAACGAAAACTTTAATACATTAAAAGACTTATACAATCGTGTTACCCCTGCGTTGAAATCTAAAGTAAGAGAGTTAGAACGTAGTCAAGTTTTCTTTATAACAGAAAAAGATATTTGGGATTGTTTAAGAAAAACCAAATGGAAAGAAGAAACGGATTTAACGTTGTTTGATATAGTAAACGATATTTTATTTATCGAAGAAAAAGAACTTTATAATTTTGTCAATCTAAGGAAGAAAATGACAGTAGAAGATAACGAGAAAACAGAAGAAAGAGAAAAAGAAGAACAAGATACAGGAGATACTATTTTATGAAAAAAGAAGAACCAAAACTAGAAAATTTAATCGAAAAACTACAAAATAATTTTATGGAAGAAGAACTAGAAGATATTAAAAAAGCATACTATTATGCAGAAGAGAAACACCAAGGAAAAAACCGTTTGACAAATGAACCTTACATTACACACCCTTTAAACGTAGCGTTAATTCTAAGTGAACTAAATGTTGATAAAATAACCATTATGGCCTCTTTATTACACGAGGTCATTAATAATGGTGAAACAACAGAAGAAGAGTTAGAAGAAAACTTCGGTGCTGAAATAGCCAATATTGTAAAAACAATTAGTACTATCAATAAACTAGAATTACCTGATGATAAAGAGTCTTCTGCCATTTATTTAAGAAAGGTTTTAGTAGGTCTTGCGGAAGATGTTCGTGTGTTATTTATAAAACTAGCAGATCGTTTGCACAACATGCGTACTATTTGGGCCGTAAATCCAGATAAGCAAAAAAGAAAAGCCAATGAAACCATGAATGTTTTAATTCCCATTGCCCATCGTTTAGGAATTTATTCCATTAAAAGTGAATTAGAAGATTTGTGCTTGCGTTATTTAAAACCCGATGTCTATGAAGATATTTTAAAACAATTAGATGCTTCCATTGAAGAATTAGAAAACGTTCTTGAAGAAATGCAAGACAGTATCAGTGATATATTAATGGAACATGGTATTAAGTTTCATATTAAAAGCCGTGTTAAAAGTGTTTATAGTATTTACAAAAAATTAAGCAAAGGTAAAAAGTGGAGTGAAATATATGACATTCTAGCTTTACGTGTCATTGTAGAAAAAGAAAGTGATTGTTATCTTGCGATTGGTTTAATCCATTCTAAATTCCATCCACTTCCTAAGCGTTTTAAAGACTACATCGCTATGCCTAAAGAAAACATGTATCAATCCCTACATACTGGTGTTTTTGGTATTGATGGAGAGATTTTTGAAATCCAAGTAAGAACCAATGAAATGGATGAAATCGCTGAAAAAGGAATTGCGAGTCACTGGTCTTATAAAGAAAAAGGAACCAAAAAAATTCAAAATATGATGGAACAAAAGCTAGAAATATTTAGAAATATTATCGACGCTTACAAAGAAACAGATAGCGATATAGATTTTGCTGAAAGTGTAAACGCAGATATTATTGGTGAATCCATTTATGTATTTACCCCAAAAGGTGATGTTGTAGAGCTACCAAAAGGTTCAACGCCTATCGATTTTGCTTACCGAATTCACTCTAAAGTAGGAGATACCACAGTCGGAGCTATTGTCAATGATGAAATCGTACCTTTATCCTATGAACTTCAAGATAATGATGTCATTAAAATCAATACAAATAAAAACTCTGTACCAAGTAAAGAATGGCTAGATTTTGTAAAGACGAGTGGTGCCAAAACAAAAATAAAATCATACTTTAGTAAACAAGACCGTGCTGATTATATTGAAAATGGAAAAAATATTTTAGAAAGAGAATTAAGAAAACAAAAATTAGCATTTAATGAAGTCTTTAATGAAGAAAAACTAGAAAAGCTTTTTCATGACTTAAAAGTAAATGATGTAGAAGAGATTTATCTTGCTATTGGTTCATTCCGTTATACTGCAGGATATATTATCAAACTGACAACAGAAGAAAAACAAGATGTCACAGACGCATTAATCGAAAAGGTAACAAAGCATAAAAGCACAATTCCTCATAATAAAAATGATATTGTTGTAGGAGAATATAATGATATCTTAGTCAGTCTTGCTAGATGTTGCAAACCTGTAAAAGGTGATAATATTATTGGTTACATTACAAAGGGTGAAGGAATCAGTGTTCACCGCGCCGATTGTCAAAATATAGTTGGAAAACAAGAGCGTTTAATTGACGTTTACTGGAGCGAAAATGACGAAAGTGTTTACCATAGTGATATCTTCATTGAAACGCTGAATGATAAAAATTATGTCACAGATATTATCAATAAAGCCTCATTAAAAAATATTAGTGTTGTTTCCTTTTCTACCAACGATACGAATGAACTAACCATCTACAACTTAACTATAAAAGTTAAAAATACAACAGAGTTAAATGATTTCTTAAATAGTATGTATTCTTTGCCATTTGTGAAAAGAGTGGGTAAAAAATAATGAGAGTCGTTGTTCAAAGAAGTAAAAAAAGTAGTGTTTCAATTGAAAATGAATTGGTTTCTAAAATAGATGCTGGTTTAGTACTCTTAGTTGGGTTTACAGATGGCGATACCGAAGAAGATATCTCGTATATAGTAAGAAAAATAATAGGCTTACGTATCTTTGATGATGAAAATGGTATTATGAATAAGAGCATTTTAGAAGTAGGTGGAAACATTTTATCAATTAGTCAATTCACTTTATATGCCGACACCAAAAAAGGTAATCGTCCTTCCTATATAAAAGCAATGAAAGGTGAAGATGCGGTTCGTCTTTATGATTTGTTTAATGAGGAATTAAGAAAGTTTGCGGAAACCAAAACAGGTATATTTGGGGCTGATATGTTGGTTTCTATTCAAAATGATGGTCCTATTACGATTATGATAGATTCAAAAGAAAGATAAAGTACGAAAAATTAGAAGAGGAGTAGATAAGAATGAAAAATGTTATTTGGGTATTTGGAGAGTCTGCAACTGGAAAATCCACATTAATTAATGAAATTTTAACCGATAAAAATAATATTAGAACATATTTGGGACTAAATAGCGAAAAAATAGACGTAATAGAAAATACAATATTATCAAATATAGCGTCTTTTGATGACGAAGCAAATGAGCGGTTTAGAAAAGAAAAAATAAAAGAAAAAATAACAGATTTTTTACGAAGTGATAATACTGTTTTATTAATAAAAGGTCAAACAAATGACATGAATGACAAATATGGGAATACACTAAAAGAATTCGCCATTCATTTTCCTAATTTAAACAAAGTCATATATTTGTTAGAAATAGATAATTTAGATTTACATTATTATAGATTTGTTAACAAAGATTGGTTTCAAGCAGATAAAGAAAGATATGAAAGAATTTTTACAAGAGAATGGCTGCCTAGAGCAGTTGAAAAACATAGAAAAATGGTATATTCCTTTGAACAATATGGATTTACAATTTTAAATATAGACTCCACCAATGGTTTTAAAATGAGAGGAGATAGAAATCTTAATGGCGAAGGTAGTAATTTTAGGAGGTAATGCTAGGAGTGGGAAAAGTACGCTAGCATATCAACTAATTAAAAATGGATATAACAGGATATCATTCGATAATATTTACAAAGCAATTGAAGAAGGGCTAAATATAAAAATGGATGATTTGCCTAATAAAGTGAAATTTGCTTTTTTTGAAAATATTGTTAACCAATCTATTGAAGAGGCAGAAATTGAGGGAATTAATACTGTAATTGATATGTATGACTTTTTACCTTCTGACATTGTTAAATTGCAAAATAAAGACAAAGTGTTAACTTATTTCTTAGCTTATCCGAGTTGTGGATTGGAGCAAATAAAATTTAATGTAATACATTATGCTAAACCAACAGATTGGATTGCACAAGTAAATGAGGAATATTTAAATTTATGTGTAGAAAGATTTTATAAACGAAATCAATTGTTAGTTGAAGAATGTAATAAATATAGTTTGAACTTAATTGATACTCAGTCTGGAAAAAATAGAGATTTTATATTGAATGAATTATTAGATGAAATAATAAGAAGATAGAATGAACATATAAAAATCAAAAATTTAACTCGATAATAAATATTGGGTGTAATTAGGGTGCTAAAATTTTAGCACCTTTTTATCTGCCTTGTGCTATAATTATAGTAATGGAGGAATCGTATGGCAAAACAAGTGGTCTATCATGGTAGTTATACAAAAATTGAATTACCTAAAATAATAATAGGAAAGTATCATAAAGATTTTGGGGTAGGTTTTTATTGTACAGTTTTAGAAAACCAAGCAAGCCGCTGGGCACAAAAAAATGAGACACCTATAATAAATGTATATGAATATAAAGAAGATTCAAATTTAAAGATAAAAGAATTTACAGTTATGAGCGAAGAATGGCTTGATTTTATAATTGATTGCCGAAATGGAAAAAAACATTGTTATGATATCGTTATTGGTGCTATGGCCGATGACCAAGTATACAACTATATTTCTGATTTAATAGATGGCATCATAACAAGGGAAGCGTTTTGGGAACTTGCAAAATTTAAACATCCTACACATCAAATTGCTTTTTGCACAGAAGTATCTCTTAATACTTTACGGTTCTTAGAAGCAAAGGCGGTAGAATAATGTCTCAAGAAAAAAATGATTTATTTTATTTGTGTAGTTTAATAGAATTTATAGCCCGCACTACTACAGATACAAAAAAAGAAATCGTAACCAAAATTGGCAAAGATGGTCTTACAAAACTCTTTTCTCTTGCAAGCATATTACATGTTGAGCCAATTGAAAAAATAAGTGAAGAAATAATAAAAGAGTATAATATAAAACAAGGCAACTACGTCAAACATTTTCAAAATAAAATTCCAACTCATTGGGATATAGGGAAGGTTTATCAAAGACTTATTATCATGAATAGTCCAAGTGACTTAGAATACATAAATTCATTGATAGAAGTTTTAACATCTTGGATAATTTTAAAAATCGATAATTATGATAGTAGTATGTACTATGAAAATCCTTCATACATTTACGCATGTTATAAAGAAGGAAAAATTCTGCCAAATTAAAATAGTCTAAGAAGATAGAATGCACATCCTTAATGGAGGCTAATATAGAACATAAAAAAGCGAGATTGCACATGCTATAATGCTATTTATCAATTACGAAAGGAATGATAATTTTATGATAGAACAAAAAGAAATAAAGTTTGAAAAAGATGGAATGATAATAGAAGGAGTAACCTACATAGTACCATCCAATCCTAAATCTGGATACAATTGTGGATATTCCATATTTGTGCCTAAAAATTGCGAAAAAAATACAACTCTTCTAATGCATAGTTGTAATACAGGAAATAATGTTCCAGTTCATCTAGAAGAAGCAAATGATATTGCAAAGAAAAGTACGTATGAGCGTCCAAATCCTGGTATATGGTTTGGCAGTGATTTGAATATGCCTGTTTTAATTCCTTTAATTCCAAGGATTAGAGGTTATTATACGCAATCGCTAAGAAGACAGGTTTTTAAAAATGACATATCAGCATTAATTGAAGAGAATGCGAAAAGAAGTGATGAATTAAAAATATCTACGAGCGAAATTAAACAAATCCAAGAACAATGTAAAGACTTACCTTCGCAAGTGGCAAATATAATAAAAAGTGCAAAAACTTTTTTAAAAAGTATTGGGATTAATGTAGATGACAAGGTTATAGCAGAGGGATATTCAGCAGGATCACAATTTGCAAATTACTTTACAGCACTCCATCCAGAACTAGTAAAAGCTTGTATATGCGGTGGAAATAGTGGATTAGGGATTTTACCTTTAAAAGAACTTGGTAATCAAGAATTACAATATCCACTAGGTATAGCAGATATACCAAATTTTGATTATGATGCATTTTGCCAAATACCACAACTATATTATATTGGTACTGAAGATTATAATGACCCTGCAATGATTGAATACGAATGCCAAACTGATAGTGATGGCAGATATATAATAGAACATGGTAGTCGTGTCCCCATCATGGATGAAAATGGTAACGTAATTCCTATTTTAGATAGAAATGGAAAAATCCAACCAAGATATAAAGAATCTTACAGTCAAGAAGAAATCGAAATAATATATAATTATTTGGGTAAAAATCCTCAAGTTAGATTTGCAAATCAAGAAAGAATATATTCCTCTTTAGGTATAAATGCAAGTTTTCAAAGATTTCCAGGTGATCATAATACAGTAACCCAAAATCATGATGGAACATACATTTTTACAAACGAATGCATAAAAGACTTTATAAGAAGTGTTATTGTTCAAGAAAAAGAACTAGGAAATGATACTGCTACTAATCATCATATGTAAAAAAATAAATGTGTAATTCTTATGTTAAAATTATAAATCTTATGTTTTTAACAATATAAGACTAAAAGGGGCTATAAAGGTAGCACCTTTTTATTTGCCTGTGCTATAATATTATAAAAGTGAGGGAAATTATGATAGATTTAAAAACAGACTCTAGGAAAGTTAAACCTGGCGATACTTTTATTGCTATACGTAATGTAGCAAGAGATGGTCACGATTATATTAGTCAAGCAATCGAAAATGGAGCTACCAAAATTATATGCGAAGAAGGAAATTATTCTGTTGAAACAGAGATTGTAGAAAACACAAGAACATACTTAGATGAATATTTATACGAAAACTATTATCCCAAAATTAAAGACATGAAACTAATCGGAGTAACTGGTACAAATGGTAAAACTACAATATGTTTTCTAGTTTATCAAATGCTCAAAAAATTAGGACGCAATCCTGCTTATATTGGAACGATTGGTTTTTATTATAAAGATCAAAAAAAAGAATTAAATAACACAACACCCGATACAGATCTTTTATATGAAATGTTTCTTGAAGCCAAAGAAAATGGTTGTGATACAGTAGTCATGGAAGTAAGCAGTCACGCTTTAGACAAAAATAGAATATATGGTTTAGAATTTGATTGCGTTGCTTTCACGAACTTAACTCAAGATCATTTAGATTACCACGAAACGATGGAAAAATACTGCAATGCCAAGAAAAAATTATTTTCTCTAACCCGTAATGATAAAATAGCTATTCTTAACGGAGATGACGAATATGCAAGCAATTTTGCCAACACTCAAAATAACAACATCTTCATTAGTACAACAAATGGTAGTTGCATGATAAATTCTATGGAATTTTCTCATTTAGATACTAAATTTAAATTTTCTTATGAAAATCATGAATATGAAACGTCGATAAAAATGGTAGGAAGATATAATGTTTATAATTTTTTAACAGCAACTCTTTTGGTTCACAAATTAGGTTTCTCAATCGAAGAAATATTAAAACTTGCCGAAGAGATTTCTGCTCCAAATGGGCGCATGGAAAAAATAGACTATAAAACCAACAGTATATTTATTGATTATGCCCACACACCAGATGCAGTTGTGAATGTTTTAAAAAGTGCTGAAGAATATAAAAAAGGCAGAATTATAACCATTATTGGCTGTGGAGGAGATCGCGATAGAACAAAAAGGCCACTTATGGGGAGGGCGGCATTAGAACATTCTGATTACGTTATATTTACAAATGACAACCCAAGAACAGAAGATGAACATCAAATTATGAACGATATTTTAGAAGGATTAAACAAAGACAACTATGAAGTAATTTATAATCGTGAAGAAGCTATAAAAAAAGGTATTGAGCTTTTAGAAGAAAACGACATTTTAATGATTTTAGGAAAAGGACACGAAGATTATCAAATCATTGGTAAAGAAAAACATCGTTTCAGTGACAAAGAGGTTGTATTAGAGAATATTAATCAATATTTTTGTAATTCTTGCATATAATATTAAATACAAAATAGATATTATTGTCTGTTTTGGCTCTTACTATATTGTGAATGCTAAAGAAATTGACTTTTTGGATAAAATATAGTATAGTATGAATGCAATTAAAAAATTGCTTTAACAAGAAAATGTTAGCCGCTCTTGGATGGCGCGGGTTATAAATTATTCCAAACGCGAAATGTTAGTCGCTCTCAGGTGGCGCGAGTTATAAATTATCCTGAATGAAAATGTAAGAAAACTTTATTGTATATTTGAGTTTCCGTGGAAAAAAATCTTGACAAGAAAAAAGATGAAAAATGTGAATA
>CASDHD010000026.1 GCA_949280095.1 uncultured Bacilli bacterium | reverse complement strand
AATTCAGAATATCTTGTTTTTTATTGATGATTTTAGAAACCAATAGCATATAATTTATAAATGTTAAAAAAATACTATTATAATCATTTTATTTGTACATAGTTAAATAGATATATTTAAAAATTAAAAACTTTTGCACCAAAATTGCACCATAGATAAATGGATTTTACTTTATTTATCGGCTCTAAAAATATAAAAAATCCCTAAAATAGGGATTAAATTCCAATGGTGTCCCCTCAGGGATTCGAACCCTGGACCCACTGATTAAGAGTCAGTTGCTCTACCAACTGAGCTAAGGAGACATATTTGTTTACGTTTTTCATTATAACACAAAACATTTAGAAATTGAATGTTTTTTTCTAAAAAAGTATAAAATGTTATTTATAGACAAATTAGCAATCCGTATTTTATATAACAAAATATACGAATATCGTCTTATAGATAATTATTATTCGTTGGAATAATCCTTTACTTGCCGTTTTATTTCTAGATAAATAACTAGTAGTTTTAAAAAAACACCATTTTTAATAAATGGTGCCTGAAGAAAACGTGAACACAGTTTTAAGTGTTTTCTCTCTAAAATATAAATATTTTATTTAAAAAAATTATTCTTGTATTAATGCATAACCAACTTGATTGATAGTTCCTGCTCCGATTGTAATAATAATATCATCTTTTTGGACATTTTCTTTTAAATAGTTGGTAATTTTATCATAAGATTCTAAATAGATACAATTTGGGTTTTCTTTTTTTATTTCTTTTAAAAGGTCTATAGAAGAAATGTTGTAGGTATTATTTTCTCTAGCTGCATAGATATCTGCTAGAATAATATAGTCGAATTCTTTTAAAATACTTGCAAATTCTTCTAAATGTTCTTTGGTTCTAGAATAGGTATGTGGTTCAAAGACTACCCATGTTTTATTATGAGGTAAATCTTTACTTGATTGTAATGTCGTTTTTATTTCGGTAGGGTGATGAGCATAATCATCAATTACAGGAATACCTTTGTATTCACCAATTTTTTCAAAACGACGGTTTGCACCTGTGAACGTTTGTAACCCGGATTTTATAGCTTCTTTTGACAATTTATATAAATCACAAGTGGCAATAGTTGCTAAAGCATTTAAAATATTATGTTTTCCATGAACACTTAGTGAGTAAGTATCATAGTATTCTTGATTTTTAAAACAAGTAAAAGTAGGGTAGCCATAAGAATCTAACTTAATATTTTTAGCTTGGAAATTCGCTATTTCATTTTCTATTCCATAGGTAATTTTGTGATGAGTTGTCTTTTCTAAAATTTCTTTCGTATTTGTATCGTCTAGATTTGCAATGATTGTACCAGTTTCGTCTAGTTTATTTGTAAATTCTAAAAAAGATTTTTTGATGTTTTCTATATTTTTGAAGTAATTTAAATGGTCATTATCAATGTTCAAAATTATTTCGGTATGTGGATGAAATTTTAAGAAAGAGTCTACGTACTCACAAGATTCTAAAATAAAATATTCGCTATTTCCAGTTTTGTTATTTCCTTTAATTGCTTTTAAGTAGGCACCAACTTCGATTGTAGGGTCTAAGTTTGCTTCTAAAAAGCAAAGGGATATCATGGACGTTGTAGTGGTTTTTCCATGTGTTCCGCTAATACAAATACATTCCTTAAAACATTTTGTAATTTCACCAAGAAATTCACTACGCTCCATCATTTTTTTATTGATCTCTTTGGCATAACTATATTCGATATCCGTTTCGGGAATAGCTGCTGTGTAGACGATTAAATCAGCATTGTTTATCATTTCTTTATTAGAACCAATTGTAATATTTAATCCTAGACTTTGTAAGTGTTTGGTATTTTCACTTTCTTGTTTATCGCTGCCAGTTACAAGTATTTGGTTATCTTTTAATAATTCAGCAAGACCGCTCATGCTAACACCACCAATTCCAATCATATGAATTTGGCCATATTGTTTTATTGTTTCTAAAGACATTTTACTTCCTCTTTTCTTACTTTTATTATAACGTAAGTATGATAAAAAAGAAACTTTTAAAAAATTGTGTTATAATCTAATGAAGAGGGATTAGTATGTTAAAAACAAAATATGAAAGAATGAACAAAAATGAAAAGAAAAAGGTAATAGAACAATACAAAAAAACCGCTGCTGGTAAAGAAATGATGAACCGATTAATACGTTTGATTTTTATAGGCATAGCGTTAATTTTGTATGCCACATATATATTTGTAAGTGACATCAACGATTTAAAATGGACCCACTATGTCACTAGCGTTCCTTTAATTTGTGTAGGAATATTCTTTATTTTTATGTCATTACGCTTAAGAAAAAAAGTTTTAAATCAATTTGCAATTAAGAAGAAATAAGTATCGAAAACGGTACTTTTTTTCATGAAAAAAGGTCTTACATTAAAGTAAAACCTCTTGTAATCTAAAATGGCGGAGCAGGAGAGATTTGAACTCTCGCGCCAGTTACCCGACCTATACCCTTAGCAGGGGCACCTCTTCAGCCTCTTGAGTACTGCTCCAAATAAGACTACGTTCTCATTTTATCCTATAATTTTATTATAGTCAAGAACGAATTTTTTAATTCATAGAAAAGGAGATTAAACTTTCTAATCTCCTAAAGTAGCATTTTTAATATTTTCAATATATTCGTTCATAATGGTAAAGTAAGTTTCGTTGTTTTCTTTTTCTTCTGAGGTTAATGTTTTCATTGTTTTTACAGTTACTATTTTAGCACCATTTTTTTCAAGGCTAGTTATTAAACTAGTTTTTTCATCCGTATCTTTCATAAAAATAGTAGTATAGGTTTTATTTTCAAAATTATTTTTTATCGAGTTGGTATTTGTTTCTTCTTCTAAAGATATGATATGAAATCCATAATTTTCTAAGTATTTGAACATATTGGAAGAAACAATAAGAGTATTTTTATTTAAATCTTCAGCACTTTTAGCAATGGTTCTTAAATCAGCATCCATAATAGATAATCTTTCAGATAGTTCATTGTAATGCTTTTCTAATTCTTCTTTGGCATATTTGCTACTTACAAAATTTTGAAGATTGTCTTTGATTGTTTTGGCTAGCATTAAATAGTAGTTAGGAGATAGCCAAAGTTCTTCGACGCCATGATTATATTTAAGCCCATAAGCAACATCAATGATATAAAGTTTACGGTTACTGTTGATTAAGTTTTTAGCAATATCTTGTTCGTTTGATAAGCCGTTATAAATAAAAATGTCATTTTTACTATATTGTTTTATTTGTTTATCGGTTAGATTATAATTCTCAACATTTGCTCCATCTGGATATACACTCGTGATAATACCACTTCCATAAATTTGTTCTGTTAAGAAGCTAATAGGATAAGTAGTTGTCAGTACTTTTAATCCTTCACTATTTTTGTTTTTACATGCGGTTGTTGCTAGTAAAATACAAACTAACAGTCCCATAATTTTAATTTTTTTCATAAGTCCTCCTTTTTGGGGATAGGGTCGTAGCCAAATGGTCCGTTTGGATGACATTTTTTTAATCTTTTTAGCCCCAATTTTATTCCTTTCTTTACGCCGAATGTTTCAATTGCTTGTGCCATATATTCGCTACATGTAGGTGTAAATCTACACAAACTATGACTAGATAGCGGAAGCATTTGATAGCAACGTATTAGGAAAATACATATTTTTTTCATACTAAATATTGTACTACACATTCTTGTTAAAGTAAATTCTTTCACGTGTTTTAGATTGACAATAAAAAATTAAATCTTTAAAATAGTGTGTGAAAGAAGAAAACGATTTCTAAATTAAGGGGGGTTTAAAATGGATTATCAAGTTGAAATACGTTATAGTATGTTTAGAGAAAGCAAAATTCCAAATGGTTTTTACTTGCATTTTGACAAACTGAGTATTGGTGTATGGTTTAATGCTAAATATTTTCGTCTGGACATAACGATTTGGAATTCAAAAGAGAATTATAAAAAAGTAAGTGATATTCGTTTAGCCCCATATTTAAGAGTGATGCTTCAATATATAAGAGAAAATGAAATGTTTTTTCTTAAAAAAGATGGTTTTAAAAAAGACATTTTAGATGTTGAGAATATTAAAAATATAGATATAAGGCATTATCAGTTAACACAAGAAGATATTGCTATAATCAGTAGTTTTCCTAAATTGCTGCAATTTTCTACTACTAGTTGTTTCTTTACAGATAGTTGTAATTTTGGGTATTTTAAAGGGATTTATACGTATATGGATAGTGGGTCTACGTTTGCAAACATGGATATTTTTAGTGGGTTTGAAGGCCAAACACTTAAGTTATGTGGTAGCAAAATAATGAGCTAAAATAAAAATGTATTGCATTTAAATAATATATGTGCGCATTTTGATAATCTAGAAAATATGGATTATGAGCATTTCTTTTTAACGACAGATGCTCCTAAAATGCGTAAGTTAGAAATATATAGTACTCCAAGATTAAAAGATAAAGATTTACTCTTTATTTCAGGCTTTTATAATTTAGAAAGTGTTTCTATTGAGGGGGACGTATCTTCTTATAAGCAAATTGAAAAGTTAGAAAAATTACGTAGCTTAAGGTATTTATTTTGTACAGATAAAAAAGAACTTGAAATGACAAAAGAAAAAAGACAAAAAGATATTACTACTTATTTTGGAAATAAATCCTTAGAAATTCAAAAAAATTATTTGATGACACAAAGAATGGTCATTCAAATGCATTACCAAGAATTTTTTCATAAACTTTATATTCCACGATTGGAAAGAGTAAGATGGCAAGATAAGATTTCTAGTTATGATTTAGAACAAATAAAAGGTGAACTTGAAAATATTGCTCAAATGTCTAGGAAAGAAAGAAAACAAATTTCTAGAGAGCCAAAAAAAGAATACAATCTCTTCGATAGTCTTAATGAATTATGGTTTGATAAAATTCCAAACTCAGAAGATGAAGATGATTGTTATCTTGTAAATTCAAACCCCGATCCTTTTGATTTATATAATGATGATGGAAAGAAGAAGGGAATAGACTATTATGTCTTAAAAAGAAAAATCTATATAGAAGAGTAAAGCATTTGTTTAAAGATAGATGCTTTTTAAATGCAAATCATTTAATTTACACCCAAAAATATCCGTGATATAATGAACAAGTAGACTAAAGAAGGTGAAACTTAATGAAAGAAAAATTAGAAAGTTATGGAATTGAGATTAAAAACGAAGAGTTATTACGCATAGCGCTGACGCATAGTTCTTTTTCTAATGAACATAATACTAAAAATTATGAACGCTTGGAGTTTTTGGGAGATGCTGTATTAGAGCTTGTGACAAGTGAATATTTATTTTTGAATACGAACTATAAAGAGGGAGATATGAGTAAAATTCGGGCTAGTTACGTCTGTGAAGAGGCATTAGATGTGTATGCAAGAAGTATTGGACTTGAACAATTTATTTTAGTTGGACATGGTCAAGAAAAAGATGTGAATGCTACAATTATTGCGGATGTTTTCGAAAGTGTTCTAGCTGTCATTTATTTGGATTGTGGGCTAGATGTTGTTAAGAAATTCATTTTGGATATGATTGAACCTTACATAGAAAAGAAAGTACAATTTAAATATGATTATAAATCTATGCTGCAAGAAATGGTGCAAACGGATAAAAAGAGTTTGGAATATGTTTTGGTAAACGAAACAGGGCCTTCTCATAAAAAGGAATTTACAGTCGAGGTTCAAATTGATGGCATGATTTATGGAAGAGGAACTGGTGGAAGTAAAAAGGAAGCAGAACAGAGTGCTGCGAAAGATGCGTATCAAAAGGCAAGTCGTTAGGAGGAAAAACGTATGTATTTAAAAAGTATTAAAGCGAATGGTTTTAAGTCTTTTGCAGATAAAACTAATATTGTTCTTGATAATAATATTACTTGTGTTGTAGGACCTAATGGAAGTGGAAAATCCAATATTGTGGATGCAATTCGTTGGGTTTTAGGGGAACAATCTGTAAAAAGTCTTCGTGGTTCAAATGCAATGAGTGATATCATTTTTGCTGGGTCTAAATCACGAGGAGGGGCAACGCGTGCAGAAGTTTCTTTAACGTTTGATAATAGTGACGGATATTTAAAAAGCGATATGACAGAAATTGAAGTTAAACGTGTTTTATATCGTAGTGGAGAAAGTGAATATTTCATTAATGGAGCGCGTGTTCGTTTGAAAGATATTACGGATTTGTTTCTGGATACAGGTGCTGGAAATGATTCTTTTAATATTATTAGTCAAGGTAGTATAGAGTCCATTGTAAATAGTAAACCTTTAGAACGTCGTGTCATTTTTGAAGAAGCTGCTGGTGTTTTAAAATATAAAAAACGAAAAGAAGAAAGTCTAAGAAAGTTAGATAAAACCAAAGAAAATATTGATAAAGTTAATTTAATTATTGAGGAATTAAAAGTGAATTTAAACCCATTAAAAGAACAAAGTGAAAATGCTAGGAAGTATTTGGGTTTGAAAGAAGAACTTAAGAATATTGAAATTGCTTCCATTACGGAAGAAATTACAGCGCTTAATACTACATATACCGCTTTAAAGAGTGAGATTGAAGATTTAAATACACACATTTTAGAGAGCGATACAGAGAGTAGTGATGATGCATCGCATTTAGAAGCCTTAAAGTTAAAGAGTATTCGTTTGGAAGAAAGTATTAGTGAAACTAATCAGAAATTGTTAGAGGCTACTAGTCGTTTTGTGAATTTGCAAAATGATAAGATCATGTATACAGAAAGAAAAAAACTTGCAGGAAACATTAGTGATGTGGACAATAATATAGTTCGCTTAAAGGAAGAAATTTTAGAACTGGATAAGGGAATTAAATTGCTTGAAAATGAAGGAAAACATTTGGTAGATTCACTAAAAAAAGAAGAAGAAAGCTTACGAGATGTAAATGAAAATGTAAGTTTTTTGAAGATCAAAAGAAATGGAATGCATAGTAAGTACCAAGGAAATATGCAGGAGTTGTTTGTGTTAAATAGCAAAAAAGAAATTTTGGAAAGCTCTATTGCAAGTGATTCGAAAATGCCTATAGCTGTTAAAAATGTGCTAAATAATGTGCGTTTAAAGGGGGTTATTAATACAATTGGAAAGTTAATTGAAATTCCTGATATGTATGTAAATGCGATTGATGTTGCTCTTGGAGCAAGTAGTCATTTTGTTGTGGTTGAAAATGAACGTGTAGCAAAAGATTGTATTTCCTTTTTAAAAGAGAATAAACTTGGAAGGGCTACCTTTTTTCCGCTTAATATTATTAAAGAAAAAACAATATTTGAGCGTGTTTTAGAAAGTGCTCAAAAGGTTAAAGGATTTATAGGTGTTGCTTCTGATTTAGTAATGTATGATAAAACTTATGAAAATGTGATTAAAAATCAATTGGGAAATGTTTTAGTTGTAGAGAATATTGATGTTTTAAACGAGGTTGGAAAACTTTTAGAGTATAAGTTTCGTATTGTTAGCTTAGACGGTGAAATTATGCATGCAGGTGGTTCTTTAACAGGTGGAACTATGAAAAATGAAAATAGTGCATTAAAAGATAAGCAAAATTTAGAAATGATGAAAAAAGAAATAGAAAAAAAAGAAGAAGAAAATACGAAATGGAAGCAAGAACTTGATGATTTTGATAAAAATTTACAAATGTTGAGTGAGAAAGAAGAAGAGCTAAATAGAAGTGTTATTAATATTAAAGAGAATATTCAAGATAAGTCTCGTCTTTTGGAGGCAAAGAAGCAAAAACAAATGGAACTCTCTAAGGAACTAGAGGGCTCAAATGCTTTAAAAGATGGTCATGTTGATGAAAAGTTGCTTGTATTGATGGATGAATTAAATGAAGCTGAGAATAGTAAAAATATTATCGAAAGTAATTTAACAAAATTAAAAGATGAGAAAAATGCGTTAGTTGGTGAAATTGATGAGTTAGAAAAAATGTATCGAGAAAAAAATAGCAATTATAATCGTTTGCAAAATGATTTGAAAAATAAAGAGATAAGTCTTGGAAAATTAGATATTAAGTTGGATAATTTATTGCTGACGTTAAATGAGAATTATAATTTGACGTATGAGCAAGCGAAATTGTCTTATGTTTTAGAAATGGATATTAGTGTTGCAAAAACAAAGGTTGCTAGTTTAAAAGCAGAGATTGCTCGTTTAGGAGAAGTTAATGTTTTTGCGATTGAAGAGTATGAACGTGTAAGTACGAGATATGAATTTTTGCAACATCAAAAAGAAGATTTGGAAAATGCAAGTGCTAATTTATTAAGTATCATTGAAGAAATGGATACGATTATGATTGAAAAGTTTAGTAAAACATTTACCTTAATTAGTGAAGAATTTAAGAAAGTCTTTAGAAAACTATTTAAAGGTGGAAATGGAATGCTTACTTTAACAGAGCCAGAGAATATTTTGGAGACAGGAATTGAAATTGTTGCAGAACCTCCTGGAAAGAAATTGAACTCTATTGGATTATTAAGTGGTGGAGAAAAAACATTAACAGCAATATCATTATTATTTGCGGTTTTAAATGTAAAAACGGTTCCATTTTGCGTATTAGATGAGGTAGAAGCTGCTTTAGATGAAGCAAATGTCGATGCTTTTGGTAAGTATTTACAAGAGTATAAGAAGAATAGTCAATTTATTTTGATTACTCATAAGAAAAGAACAATGGAATATGCTGATACTTTGTATGGAATAACGATGCAAGAATCAGGTGTTAGTAAAATTGTAAGTGTAAAACTTGAAAATGTGTGAAAAGTGTGATAAAGTATCTCCTTGAATTAAGGAGGTTTTTTAGTGGGTATTAATGAGCTTATTGAAAGATATTGTGAGGAGACAAATATTTTAGAAGATAAAAATAATTTGGTTGTTATTTTTTATGGGAGTAGAACTACTAATCATTTTACAAATTCGAGCGATTTAGATGTTTTTGTAATTACTGAGGTAGGGAAAACTATAAAAAAGTCACAATTGATTGATGGTATTCATACAGAAACAACTTTTATTTCTAATGAAAATTTAAAAAAAGATATTGTAAGACAAATGAATAATTTTAATTTTTACTATGAATCTATTTTTAACACAGGTATAGTAAGAAAAGACAGTGATTATTTAGCAGAAGCTTATAAATTATCAGTGGAAGATTACAAAAAACAAGTTTTTTCATGTGATTGGCTTAAAAGTAATGGCAAACTATCTAGTGTTGCTATTGAAAGGATTTATCCGGTTTTAGTAAAATATAAAGGTGCTAACAGCGATAGCAAAAAGCTTTATTATTATGAACTTTTAGGTTGGATTCGCAGTGCATATGAATTAATGTATAATCTTCCTTCTATTCATTTTTTAAAAGTGTATGATTTATATTCGAATCCTGTTTATGCGCAGGAACAATATAAAATGGAATTGCCATCTGTGGAATTTCGTTCTTTATTTTTAAATGCAATTTGTTCTAGCGAGAATATGGATGAATCTTTAAAACTTTTATTTAATATGATAGGCTATAAATGGGATTATAATTATAATATAGAGGAAAAAGTAGAAGAAAAACAGAATATAAAAATGAAAAATGAAGTTGAAATATTAAATAGATTGGTTCACTTGAATCATTGGGTTTATAAAGTTGAAGATATGTTATTGAAAAATTCTTTGGACAAAGAGTATTGTTATTTTATTTTACTTGGAGTATTGAGAGAAAATTATCCTATGTTGTGTGGAGAAGATATAGATGCTTTTAATTTAAAAATAGAACAGGCTATTAATGCAACAGATGTACAAGAACGAATTGATGTTTTAGAAGAATTGTTACATTTAATGGATTATCAATATGATTTAGACTATGACGATTTTACATTATAACTAAAAATTAAATTTTTACTAATTTTAAGAAAATTGAGTTCGATTTGTAAATTGGACTTTTCTTTTGTTAATTGAAGTTTAATTTGTTATTTTTGCCTTACAATTTAGGGCATTTGCAACTTGCCTTTGTTTTTTCTTGTTATATATTGAACTCGTGAGACATAAAAATGGTTGTGTTTGTTGCTTAAAATTCAAATAAGGAGGAAAGTGATTGTATGAAAAAAGTGGATAAATACGATATCTCTTAAAAAAATATTTTTATTTGTTGCTTTTTGAGATAATAACTTTGTTAATCCCATTTGATTAAACTCTAGGTGGTGGTTGAATTATGAAAAGTAAAATTAAAAATAACACCACCCTTAAAAAGGATGGTGCTTACACAATATGGCAAGCACTAAACTTAGTATCTCGCTTAAAATGTTTTAGATAATGTAAAGTTCTTTTAAATTTCTCTCATGTTATTTGCGTTTTTATAAGGGTTTTTAGGATCAATTTTATCAATGAAAAGAATACCGTTTAAATGGTCCATTTCATGTTGGAAGGCAATGGATAAATCTTCACGAACACGTATGGTAAATGGTTTTCCTTCCATATTTTGAGCACTTACAGTAATTCTAGCGTATCTAGGTACAATTCCTTCTACTTCACGATTTACACTTAAGCATCCTTCACCTTCGCCGACATATATTAATTCTTCACTATTGCTAATGATTTTAGGATTGATAAGAATATAATTTTCAAACTTATTTTCTTCAACTTCATCTACGACTACAAAAATTCTTTTAGGAATACCAATTTGTATATAAGAAAGACCCATGCCAGCACGTAAATTGTATTTTTCACGCCATTCTTCTATTTGACTAATCTTTAAATAATCTAGCATATATTTGATATTTTTTTTATCTTCTTCTGTTAATGGAAACGTTACCTCTTTACTTATAAGTCGTAATCGTTTATCCTTTTCATCTAAAATTGTAATATTTGGTAATTCCATAAAAATCCCTTTCTTTCGACCTTATTCTATCAAAAAATCACAAAAAAAGGAAGATGAAACTTCCTAGTTGTTATAGTTATTGCCCCAATTCCATCCTGCACCAATGATGATGATAAGAAGTATGAATAGGACAATCCATATAGCTCCACCAATACCGTAGCCAGAAGTGTATCCAGCATAGCCAGTATTTCCACAACAAGGAGCACTTCCATATCCAGCTCCATAACCTGCATTATAGTAGCCGTTATTTCCGTAATAATACATATATTATACCTCCTTTATGTATCTAATATAGTTTATTTGAATTTTAGAAAAATGCTACTTGAAATTACCTAAACGATGTCTAGTTTCTATATTTTTTCAAAAAATCTTCTATTTTATGGTATGATGATAATAGGTGAGGAACATGAAAAAACTTCTTGCAAAAATCG
Source organism: uncultured Bacilli bacterium (assembly GCA_949280095.1). Lineage (GTDB taxonomy): Bacteria > Bacillota_I > Bacilli_A > RF39 > UBA660 > MGBC108787. The sequence goes on along the minus strand of CASDHD010000026.1, from coordinate 2,259 downwards.
ATATTCCTTTATTTTTGATGATGGTCATTTATTCTATTTTAGGACTCGTCATGATTTTAAGTGCTTCTAGTGTTTCGGCGGTTTTAAGATATAAAGTTTCTTCTTATTATTTTTTTATTCGTCAAATTATTTTTTTAGTATTTTCTTTTGTAGTTGGAATCTATCTTGTTTTAAATATAAAAACATCAAGATATAAGTTGTTTACTCCGGTATTAATTGTAGGTGTTGTTGCTTCCTTAGTTGGTCTTTTCTTTTATGATATGATTACAAATGGAGCACAAAGTTGGTACGATTTAGGTTTTTTTAATTTACAACCTGCTGAGTTTTCTAAGTCCATTTTAATTCTTTACATGGCTGTGTTTTATGGAAAAAGTTCGAAGAAGAAAAATAGTAATTTGTATTATAATTTAATTCCGTTAGCCGTTGGGGGAGTTATTTTTGTTCTTGTTGCTATGCAACCCGATTTAGGTGGAGCACTCATTATAGGAGGAATTGTATTCTTGATATTCTTAACGGTTCCTTTTGATAAAAAAAATCAACTTAAACTATTTAAAGTTATGGGTGTTGCTGTCCTTATTTTAGGTTGTGCATTATTATATAGTGGTGCAAGTATTTTAAACTCTAGACAACTTAGTCGCCTTGAATTTAAAAGTCCTTGTTCTAGATATATGGAAGAGACAGGATACCAAGTGTGTAACGGTTTTATTGCTATTCATAACGGTGGATTGCTTGGAGTAGGACTAGGTAATTCTACGCAAAAATATTTGTATTTACCAGAAGCGCATACTGATTTTATTTTTCCAATATTGGTAGAAGAGTTAGGTGCGATTGTAGGGATTGTCGTTTTACTAGGTTATGTTTTCATTTTGTATCGTGTTTTAAAGATTGCTAAAGATGCTAAAGGTAATGTGCGAAATATGATTTTGTGTTATGGGACATTTGCTTTTATTCTTCTTCATTTGCTTGTTAATTTAATGGGTATTTTGGCACTTATTCCTTTGACAGGAGTTCCAATTCCATTCTTAACATATGGAGGAAGTTTTACAATTAATTTGATTTTGATGCTTTTTGTTGTTCAGCGAGTGGCGTATGAAAATAAGCATGCGAAGTTAAAACGAGAAATGGCAAGTTTGTAGATAAAGTGAAATTATTGTGGCATCATAAATCTAGTAAGAGGTTTTGTATGAAAATTATAAATAAAAGAGGTAGTCAATATGTTAGTGAGTGAATTAAGAAAAGAAATAAGTAGATATGATAATAAAGAACTTCAGGAAATCATCGTGGAATTATATAAAAGAGTGTCAAAGGCTAAGAAGGAAGAATATGCTATTGATGATTTTATTAAAGATGTGAGTAAAAAACAAGCTAAAAAGTTAGAAGTACAAGATTTCGAAACTTTAAAAAAGGAAATAGTCTATTTTTTAAACTGTGTGGATGCTGGGTATTATGAAATGCCAAATAAAGTAATTTCAAAAAAAGAAAGAAGTTCTTGGAGATTTAAAGTAAAACGCTATTATAAAGAATTAAATGCGATTTTACCTGAGACATTTGATGGAGCCAATGCTACGGAATTACTTATTGAAATTTTTAAGAGACTGAGTATAGGTTCTAATCGACTATTATTTGTTAATTGGGATACTTTTAGAGCGTTGGGTGTGTCTCAAACAGAATATTATGATGTTATAATGAAAAGAATTCTTAGTAATAATGAAACAGAAGAAGATTTAAAGAAATGTATTAAATTATTAGACGTTTTAAAAGATCCTTATGAACTCTCATATGGAATGTTTCAAATATTCATTAGTAATCTTAGAACAGTAAATATGAAAAGAAAAGCAATTGAGTTTTTGAAAAATAACATTGTGATTTTAATTGGAAAATTGAAGAATGCTAAAAATTATCATGAAAAATTTGTGATAACAGAAAATTTAAATGAGAATGTAGAATGTGTAGTTGAAATTTATTGTTTGCTTGATGAAGTCGAAGATGGTATAGATTATTACCAAAAAAACTATGTAGAATCGGATCATGAAGTCAAGGAATTTATTTTATTAGAAAAACTGGAAGAATTAGAATTAATTTCGGAATGGGTAAAAGAATACGAACAACATATCGATAAAATTGATTATCGAGATTCTTTAAAAGATAAATATAAGGAGTTTACGAAGAAAAAGACAATTTTTTAAAATTTTGTCTTTTTTCAACTCTAAAAAAAGGAAATTACAAATTTGCGTTTAATAATATAAGTAGGAGGTGAGA
>CASDHD010000025.1 GCA_949280095.1 uncultured Bacilli bacterium | reverse complement strand
AGAAGCGGAAGTATAGAAAGAGAAGAAAAAATTTCTTTCTTTTTTTCTTGCGATAGTGTATAATTAATTTAAGGATAAACTTTGGGGTTAGGAAGAAAGGATATTTTATGACAAAAGGAGACATTTATACAAAAGAAATTTTTAAAAGAATTTTAAGCGAGGGATGTTTAGATAAGAATCCACGTCCAAAATACAAAGATGGGACACCAGCTCACACATTAAGTGTTAATCATGGAATGTGTACTTATGATTTAACAAAAGGGGAATCACCATTAATTACTTTAAGACCAATTGCTATAAAAAGTAGTATTGGTGAATTGTTATGGATTTATCAACAACAGTCTAATGATTTAGAAGTATTAAAAGATAAATATCATGTAACATGGTGGGATGAATGGGACATCGGTGATAGAACGATAGGAACTTGTTATGGTCATACTGTAAAACGTTATAATTCTATGGAAAATCTATTAGATGGAATACAAAAGGACCCTGATGGAAGACGCCATATGATTTCATTATGGCAAGAAGAGGAACTAAACGATAATCCTGGGTTAAAACCTTGTGCATTTTTAACAATGTGGAATGTTAGACATGGAAATGATGGAATTGATTATTTAGATATGTGTTTAACACAGCGTTCAAGTGACTTTGCAACAGCTGGTTGTATTAATCAAGTGCAATACTTAGTGTTCCATTTAATGGTGGCAAGACATCTTGGACTCACACCTGGACGTTTTACTTGGTTTTATAATAATATTCAAATATATGATAGGCACATAGAACAAGTAAAAGAGATGCTTCAACGCGAGCCAATTGATTGTAATCCTAAATTTATATTGAACCCAGATAAAGTCAACTTTTTTGATTTTGAACCAGAGGATGTAATTCTTGAAGATTATCCAAGACAATTAATTAAGGAAAAAAATCCACAATTAAAATTTGAGCTAGGAATATAAAATATGAAAGATATCTATATGATTGCAGCCATTGGTCAGAACCGAGAACTCGGTTATAAAAACGATTTAATATGGCATATAAAAGAGGATATGAAATTTTTTAGAAAAATAACTACAGGCCATCCTATTATAATGGGAAGAAAAACATTTGAGTCATTACCAAAGCTACTACCTAATCGTGAGCATATTGTTTTATCACACCAAAATTTAGAAATTCCAAATGTAAAAGTGTATTCTAGAAAAGAAGAATTAGATGCATATTTAAATGAATTAGAGGAAATTCCTTTTATTATAGGAGGTGCTTCTTTATATAAAATGTATTTGTTAGAAGCCAAAAAAATTTTTTTAACAGAAATACAAGAATCCCATGTAGCGGATGTTTATTTTCCAGAATTTTTAGACTACTATGATAAAAATACATTATGTATAGGACAAGAAAATAATACTAACTATATAATTAATGAATATGTATTAAAAAGAGAATTACAGAAGGAAGAATAAAATTAGCAAAAAATTTATTGCTAATTTTTTATTTAAACTTTATAATGGAAATATAGACTTATTTATTTAAAATGAATTAGTTATATAGAAAAATAATGGAGGGATAGTAGATGAGTTTAAATTTTGTATCCATTATTTTAGCTTTGATTATTGGAATTATAATTGGAATTGTTGCTATTTTAGTTTTAAATACTATAAAAGGTAACAAAGCCGAAGCGAAAGCGGAGAAATTATTAGAAAATGCAAAAAAAGAAGCAGATAAACATAAAAGAGATGCACTTTTAGAATTAAAAGAAGAATCTTTTCGTTTAAAACAAGAAGCAGAAAAAGAAATTAAACAAAAGAAAGAAGAAATGAAAGACTCGGAATCTCGTTTAATGCAGAGAGAAAATAGCCTTGATAAAAGAGAAGAAATGTTGCAAAAAAGAGATTCTTTACTTGATGAACGTGATAATAATTTATCCCAAAAGCAAAAAGAATTGCAAGAAAAAGAAGCCAAAATGGATGAAATGTTGAAAGAAGAATTACAACAATTAGAAAGTATTTCTAAATTTTCTCGTGATAAAGCACGTGATTTAATTATGAAACGTGTGGAAGATGAGATGTCATTAGAAATAACCAATTATATCAAAGAGAAGGAAAGTGAAGCAAAACTTGTTGCGAATGAAAAAGCAAGAGATTTAATTGTTTCTAGTATGCAACGCTATTCAGAGGATGTTGCAAGTGAACAAACTGTTAGTACGATTACTTTACCAAATGATGAGATGAAAGGACGTTTAATTGGAAGAGAAGGGCGAAATATTCGTACCATCGAATCCGTAACTGGTGTTGATTTAATTATTGATGATACACCAGAAGCTATAGTAATATCAAGTTTTGATCCATTACGTCGTGAGATGGCAAAGATTACGATTGAAACTTTAATTAAAGATGGTCGAATTCATCCATCTCGTATTGAAGAAGTTTATGATAAAGTAGAAAAAGATATTCATAATAAAATTACCGAAATGGGACAAGATGCAATTTACGGTTTAGGGTTAACGAATGTCGATGCTGATTTAGTTCATTTGATTGGAAAGCTACACTTTAGAACAAGTTATGGTCAAAATGCTTTACAACATTCAATTGAAGTAGCTAATCTTACTGGTTTAATGGCAGGAGAACTTGGCGAAAACGTAAATCTTGCCAAAAGATCTGGACTTTTACATGATATTGGAAAATCAATTGATTTTGAAATGGAAGGTTCTCATGTACAAATTGGACTTGATATTGCGAAAAAATATCATGAAGATGAAATAGTACTAAATGCAATTGCCTCTCATCATGGAGATGAAGCTCAAACTAGTGTTATTTCAGTATTAGTTCAAATTGCTGATACTCTCTCTGCAGCAAGGCCTGGTGCAAGAAACGATTCTTTAGAAAATTATATTAAAAGATTAGAACAACTAGAAAAAATCGGAAATTCTTTTGAAGGAGTAGATAAGGCATTCGCAATGCAAGCGGGTCGAGAGATTCGTGTAATGGTGCGTCCTGATGAGATTGATGATACAACTAGTTATAAAATGGCAAGAGATATTAAAGAGAAAATAGAATCGGAGATGCAATATCCTGGAACAGTAAAAATAACAGTGATTCGCGAAACAAGAGCACAAGAAGAAGCAAAATAGAGCTTCTTTTTCTGTTAAAGTGAAAAAGTGGGGATAGATATGAAAATTAATTATGAATATAAGAATAAAAAAGAGGTAAGACATTTTTTAAATCGAGCATTAGGTTTTGCAACTCAAAAAAGAAAAATGAAAAAGAATCAAATGAAAAGGCCAAAATCTTTAACACAAATTTGTATTACAAATTATATTTTGTGCTTTTTAGATTTTTTTGTGATTTATAATTTATTTAACTTTGGTCAAGATGATTTAGCAACATTTTTTGCTCTTCTTCTTATTGTGGTGTTTGCTTTCAATACGATTTTACTTTTACAGTATTTTTATTGTTGTTTTAGAGTAAGGGATACAGAAGGAGAGGTTCGCTTTTCGGAGGAAGGAATCTTTGATACAAGTGAAAGTGGTCGAGTAGTTTCTACGCCTTGGAGCAAAGTAAAAAATATTTTGATAGAAGATAATCTTATTTATATTTTTGCTAGGAGAACTGTTTATTTTTTTTCTAATTCTGCTACAAATGAAGAGATTGTTAAAAATGCAATTCAAAAGTATAAACCAAGCATTTCTATTTATAAGCATGAATTATTAGAAGAACATAAATTTAAAACTTTTTTTTGGAATGTGGGAATTTATCTTTTGCTTTTTCTATTTACTTTTTCATTTTCTATTGGTTTTGATTTATACAATGAAAGTATTTTGTATGATGAAATAGAAAAAACAATTAGGAATCGTGAGGTAGATTTTCAAATTTATTCTCATCAACAATATGGAATTGTTGAAAAATATGTAAAAGAGTACTATAACGAATATTATGAACTGGAAAATGAATATTTAAGTAATAATGCAGAAGGAACTTTAGAACTTTTGAAACCTGAAATGTTTTTTGATGATTCTAAAGATTTAGATGAGTTTATTAAAAATTTGGCTATTCGCCAACAAAAGGCAAGTGATGCATTAGATCAAATGATTGCTATGTTTGATAAGGAAAAAGCTATGAAACTCATTTTTGGTGAAAATTTAGGAGAGTATTATAAAGATTTATATTTAGATTTATTGTTTACAGAGAATGATATTAATTATGTACATGATTTAGAAGAAGAAAAGCAAATCAATTCTGAAAAAATGAACGGTATAAAAAAACTTATTCAGTTTTTATTTTATACTAAAGATGATTGGTTTATAGACAATGATACACTTTATTTTTATCATTCTGAAAATGCTGATACTTATAATGAACTTTATGAATTTATTGTGGGTAATAAACAAGTGGATGATAGCATTTTTATGTAGGAAAGGATTATATTATGAGTAAACCGATTATTGGCATCGTTGCTAAGCATTATAGACAAGATAAAAAACGTTTAGAAACTTTTATACGGGATGAAGTAGAACAAGCCATTTTTGATAATGGCGGAGTAGCAATTGGAATTCTACCACCTAATGAAGATAAAATTGTTGCCAAAGATAATTGGCAAGAGCAATTGACGACTACAGAAAAACATAATTTTTATGAACAAATTGCTTTGTGTGATGGAATAGTTTTACAAGGTGGTGGATATGTAGATGAGTATGAATGTTTCATCGCTAAATTTTGCTATGACTATGATATTCCTATTTTAGGAATTTGTGCAGGAAAACATAATATGGTTCGTGCTGTTGGAGGAAGCATTGGAAAACTTGGAAATGAAGACCACAATAAAGAAGAGAGATATGTCCATAGTATTAAAATAGACAAAACTTCAAAAGCTTATCATTTGATTGGAAAAGAAGAGGTAGAGGTAAATTCAAGGCATATTCGACACTCATTAAATAAAAGTGTTTTAAAAGTAGTTGCTGTTTCTCCTGATGGAGTGGATGAAATTGTAGAAGATTCTTCTAAAACATTTTATATTGGAGTGCAGTTTCATCCTGAGAGTCTTTATAAAAAGGATGAATACATGAATAATATATTTGTGAATTTTTTAAAAGTGTGTTCTTTATACAAGAAGAACAAAAAAGAATTTGACAAAGATTATTAGAAACCATTATAATATTTTCTAGTTTGTAGGTGGTAAGATGTCAAATCATAATAAAATTCTTTTCTTTATAGGTCCTAGTAGTTCAGGAAAAGACACTTTTTTTGCAAAAACTTTATCTATGTATGATGTATTACCTATTATTCCTTTAACTACTAGACCTATAAGACCTGGTGAAATGCATGGCAAGGAATATTATTTCATTACACAAGAAGAAATGAATTTATTGGATGCTAAAAATGAACTTATAGAAAGAAGAGATTATAACGCTATACAAGGAATGTGGTCTTATGCAACAGAAAAAAGCGCTATTGATTTAGATAATTTTAATTATTTGACACCTAATACTTGGGATGGATATCAAAAGTTTTTGAATATTTATCCTAGAGAATGTTTAGTACCAATTTATTTTCAGTTAGATAAAGGTGTACGTTTACAAAGAGCTTTAGATAGAGAAAGAAATTCTAAAACAAGCGATTATGCTGAAATGTGTAGAAGATTTTTAGCAGATGAACAAGATTTTCCAGAAGATAAGATAGAGTTCTATAAACCATACATTATTGATAATAATGGAAGTATTGAAGAAACTTTAGAACAACTCGAGAATATTATGGTACGAAAGTTAAATATATCTCCAAAATAAAAAAATTCAATCTTGATTTGATTGAGTTTTTTAATTGTTTTCTTTTACTTCCATAATAACAGGTAAAATAATAGGTCTTCTACCAGTTAATTCATTGATATAGGGATGTAGTTCTAAAATAATTTGATTTCTTAAATCTGTATAACTATAACTATTATTTTCAAGAGCATTATTAACGATATGCGTTACTTTTCTTTCAATTTGGTTAATTAATTCACTATTTTCATTGACCATGATAAATCCTCTTGTCGTTACGTTTGGTTTAATTAATAATTTTTTTGTAAAAGGATTAATATTTAAAATGGTAAGTAAGATACCATCATTACTCATTAGTTTCCTATCTTTAATAACAACGCTACCTACATCTCCAATACGTGTTCCATCTACGTATACATCTCCAGCTTGTACAGGAGCACCACGATGAATTCCGTTTTTATCCATAATCAGCGTATCGCCATTTTTACAAATAAAGATATTTTCTTTTGGTATTCCACAGGCAACACCCAGTTCTGCATGTTTTTTTAACATTCTGTATTCTCCATGACAAGGCATGAAATATTCAGGACGAATTAAACGAAGCATTAGTTTTTGTTCTTCTTGTTTTCCATGACCTGAAGCATGAATATCACTAAATTCGCTGTTGGTGAATACTTGAACACCTTTTAAATATAATTTGTTGATAACCCGATTAACTTGGGAAGCATTTCCAGGAATAGGGTTTGATGAAAATACGACTAAATCATCTGGGACTAGGGTAATTTGTTTATGAGTACCATTGGCAATACGAGAAAGTGCTGCAAGAGGTTCTCCTTGAGAACCTGTACACAAGATACAAATTTCGTTTTTCTTTAGCGATTTCGTCCCACTAAATTCTACAAATATATTTCTATCTTCTATAAGACCATTATTTAAAGCAAGTTCTACAATGGTTTCCATACTTCTACCAAAGACAACAATTTTACGATTGTGTTTTTTACAAGTGTCTGCGATATGTTTAATACGATAAATGTTAGAAGCAAATGTCGCAATAATAATACGTGCAGGATGCTTGTTGATAATATTTTCTAAAGCTTCATCCACGACGTTTTCACTTGTTGAAAATCCTGGAGATAGGGCATTTGTACTATCACTCATTAAAATTTTTACACCGCGTTCACTTATACGTGCCATTTTATGTAAGTCTGTTATAGGCCCGATAGGAGTTAAATCGAATTTAAAGTCTCCTGTTTCAAAAATGGTACCGTTTGGAGTATGAATAGCAACTGCATAAGAATCTGGAATGGAGTGGGTCGTATTTACAAACTCTAACTCAAAGTATTTAGTCTTTAATACTGTTTCATTATTCACAATTTCCACTTCTTGATAAGTTTGGTTGTGTTCAATTAACTTTTTTTGAATTAAGTCGGCAGCAATTTTAGCAGCATATATTTTTGGAATACGAATACTTTGCAAAAGGTAAGGAATACCTCCGATATGGTCTTCGTGTCCATGAGTAATAACTAAACCAATAATTTTATTTTCATTTTGTTTTAAATAAGTTAAATCTTGAATAACGGCATCTATTCCCAATAAATCGTCCGTTGGAAACATAACGCCAGCATCTACAATTAAAATTTCATCTTTATGGGTCACAACATACATGTTTTTCCCAACTTCGCCTAAGCCACCTAAAGCGACGATAGACGTACTTGTACTATCTTCTTTCATAAAATCTTTTCCTCTCATAATAAAAAAATAAAGTTTTTTTCTGTTACTCATTATAACCTATTTTCCTTTGTTTGTCTACTCTAATGTGTTATAATAGCTTGTAGGGTGATATTATGAAGCAAAACAATAGTGGGTTTACTTTAGTAGAATTATTAGCAGTGATTACAATATTGGCTATTCTTATTGGAATTGCATCGGGTAGTGTTATAAGTGTTTTAAATCGCTCTAAAAAGAATATGGCTCGTGAAATGCGAAGCAATCTAAGCGAAGCGGCTCTTACTCATGTTATGGATCATGCATATTTAGAAAAATGTAGTGTAGAATTTTCAAAAGAAATCTATGAAGATAAAAATATAACGAATTTAAATAACAATACTTCGTGTTTTCGAAGACTTACTGTGAGTGATCTTGTAAGTGCTGGTGTTTTTGAAAACAATCGTAACGCTTGTGATGATGAGGATATCGTAATTGTATATCGTTATAATGACGGAGTAAATAGTGAATATAAAACGTACATTAGTGAAGAAACTTGTACAAATTAGGAGGTTTTTATGGGATTATTTGATAAATTTAAAAAGATAGTAAGTAAAACAACAGAAGAAAAGGATAAAGTAGTTGTAGAAAGTTATGATAAAGGTTTAAAAAAGACTAGGGATGAATTTGTTTCAAAGCTAAGTTTACTTGGTATTAAATATACACGAGTAAGCGATGCTTATTTTGAAGAATTAGAAGATTTACTTATTTCTGCAGATATTGGAGTCAATACCGTGTTTAAATTTATAGAACGTTTAAAAGAACGTGTTAAAAAAGAAAGTATTTTAGATACTTCCTATTTAATGGAAGTCATTGTCGATGAACTTTTCATTATCTATGTTAATAATGAGTCTTTGAGTACCAAAATAGTGGAAAATAATGCAGGACCAACGGTTATTTTGATGGTTGGGGTGAATGGTGTTGGAAAGACGACCACGATTGCAAAACTTGGTTTTAAATATAAGAGTATGGGTAAAAAAGTTGCAATGATTGCGGGAGATACATTTAGAGCTGGTGCTGTAGAACAGTTAAAAATTTGGGCTGATAAAACGAATTCTTTATTTTATGGGAAAGACAATACAGATCCAGCAGGTGTTATTTATGATGGACTTGAGTTAGCAAAGAAAGAGAATGCAGATATTGTATTAATTGATACTGCTGGAAGGCTACAAAATAAGGTAAACTTAATGAAAGAGTTGGAAAAAATCAATAAAGTTATAAATCGTATTATTCCTGGTGCTCCTCATGAAACCCTTTTAGTCATTGATGCTTCGACAGGACAAAATGGTATTATGCAAGCTGTTGCCTTTAAAGAAATTACGAATATTACGGGAATTGTGCTTACTAAGTTAGATGGAACAGCTAAAGGTGGTATTGTTCTTGCTATTAAGGAAGAAGTAGACTTGCCAGTTAAATTTGTTGGATTAGGAGAGCGTATCTCGGATTTACAAACCTTTGATATTGAAGATTATATTTATGGTTTATTCAAGGATATGATGTAGATGAATCGGACAGAAGAGTATATTTATTATAATGAATTGTTTGATTTATATGGTAGTTTATTAAATGAACGTGAAAAAGAAATATTTACTTTATTTTATGAAGAGGATTTGTCACTACAAGAAATAGCGGACGAACGTGGCGTTAGTAAGAGTGCGATTGGAAGTGCTATTATGACGATTAATAAAAAGTTAGACATTTATGAAGAAAAATTAGGATTTTTAAAGAAAATTAATTTGTTTAATACTCTTGTAGAAAAAATAGAAAATGATAGTTTAAAAGAAAAACTAAAAAAAGTATGGGAAAAAGAATGAAAGAAGTATTTGTAATAAAGGAATGGATACTATGAGTAAAATTAAATTATCTCAAATAAAAGATGAGTGTTTTGATGATAATCTTATTCAAACTATTGTTTACTCAGATATCGAAGATGATGGCTTGAATGCGGAATATGCACTTGTTTTTGGTAATAGTTTATTAATGAAAGAAAGAGTATCAACCGCTTTAGATATTTATCATATGAATTGAGCTAAGAAATTTGTATTTATGGGTGGAATAAATGGTGTAAGTAATCAAAATCATTCCAAGATACCTGAGGCAATAAAAATGAAAGAGTTGGCTTTATCATTAGGAATCCTTGAAGAAGATATAATTGTTGAAGATAGCTCTAATAACACTTTTGAAAATATTCATAATGCCATGCATTTATTACCTGATGATGTCTCAAACCTTCTTATTGTCACTAACGAATTTCATTTGAAAAGATGTTCTGCAATTTTTAAAAAGTTTTATCCAAAAATTCATATAACAAAAATTGCTTCTAAGGATGGCTTTTCAGATAAAAATAATTGGGTTCTTTCTGATAATTCTTGGAATTCAGGTAGAAGTCTAGCTACTTATGAAGCACATTTATTAGTAAATTATGCAAAAGGAAATAAAATATTTGATTTAGAAATAGATGAAGAACTAAAAAATATAACTGAAATAAGCAATTCAATACTGTAAAAATAAAGATTGGTAAGTGAAGAATTATATTGAAACGTTTTGAATATACTATAAGTGTATACTATTTGCCATTTTTGTTAAAATATAGTATATTATCGTTGCATTTGAAAATATAAATGTTAATCGCTTCTGGATGGTGCGAGTTATAAGTGATTCTGGTTGTAAATGTTTGAAAACTTTATCTATTTGATAGAGTTTTCTTTTTTCTTATGTTATAGTATGTATTGGAGATTACATTAGGGCATAGACTGGATATTTGTATTCTATTAAAGATAAATTCTTTGATAGAATAATGGTGTTAAATGGTATTATTTTGATAAAATAAGAAAAAGAAAAGGTGATTATAATGTTTGAATACATGGGAGATCGATTATCAAATGCGATAAAAAATATACGTGGTATGGGAAGAATTACCGAAGAAAATATAACCGATGCTCTAAGAGAAATTCGTATGGCTCTTTTAGAAGCAGACGTTAATTATATTGTTGTAAAGGAATTTATTGCAAATATTAAAGAAAAAGCACTCGGAATGGAAGTGGGTAAAAGTCTAAAACCTGATGAGTTATTTATTAAATTAGTAAAAGATGAACTCGTTAGTTTACTTGGCGGAGATTATGTTCCTTTAGAAACAAGTAAAAATCCGACGATTTTAATGTTAGTTGGATTACAAGGTAGTGGTAAAACAACAACAGCTGGAAAACTTGCCAATTTTTTAAGAAAAAAACAAGCTAAAAATCCAATGCTTGTTGCTTGTGATATCTATAGACCTGCTGCTATTGAACAATTAGAAACGATTGGTAAAAGTTTAGGAATTGATGTATTTACAGAGGGAAAAGAGAATCCTGTTAAGATTGTAAAAGATGCTTTAGATTATGCTAAAGAAAATAAAAAAGATTATGTGATTATTGATACAGCAGGACGTTTGCAAATCGATGAAGCACTCATGCAAGAGTTAAAGGATATAACAAATGAGGTGCATCCTCATGAAACGATTTTAGTTATTGATGCTATGATGGGACAAGATGCAATCAATGTAATCAATGGTTTTCATGATGCATTATCCTTAACAGGAACTATCTTAACAAAGTTAGATGGAAATACAAAAGGTGGAGTAGCTTTATCTGTAAGGCATCTAACTAATATTCCTATTAAGTTTGTAGGAGATAGTGAAAAACTAGATGGACTTAATGAATTCTATCCAGAACGTATGGCAAATCGAATTCTTGATATGGGAGATATTTTATCTATTGCTGATAAAGTTGAAAGTGTGATTAGCGAGACTGAGGCCATGGATACTGCCAAAAAAATGAAAAAAGGAACCTTTGACTTAGAAGATTTTTTGACTACTTTAAAACAGATTAAAAAACTTGGGCCCTTAGAAAATATTTTAAAGATGCTTCCAGGTGCTAGAAAAATGGGTATGAATAATGTGAATATCGATCCTAAAGATATGGCTCATGTTGAGGCAATTATCCTTTCTATGACTCCTTATGAAAGAAAACATCCAGATATTTTAAAGGCAACTCGTAAACAAAGAATTGCAAAAGGAAGTGGCAGAAGTGTTGAAGAAGTAAATAGATTATTAAAACAATTTGAAGAAATGAAAAAAATGATGAAGATGGTAAGCACGGGGAATATGAAAATGCCATTTTAAATAAAATAAAAAAAGGAGTGGCTTTTTATGACTTTAAAAGATATTTTAAAAACGAAAGATTTCAATTTAGAAAATTTTAAATTTTATGGGGATGACATTGCAAAAGTAGATACAAAAATTCATTGTGAAAAAAAAGGAAGTCTTGTTTTGGTTACTTCTACATCCCCCACAAAATATGGAGAAGGAAAAACAACTCTAGCAATAAGTTTGAATGATGCTTTAAATAAGTTAGGCAAAAAAAGTGTGGTGGCTCTTCGTGAGCCATCTTTAGGTCCTGTATTTGGAACAAAAGGAGGAGCAACAGGTGGTGGTTGTGCTTGTGTTTTGCCAGAAGAGGAAATTAATCTTCACTTTACAGGGGATATTCATGCCGTTACGACTGCCAATAACTTACTTTCGGCGATTGTAGATAACCATATTTATCAAGGGAATGAACTTGGTATTAATCCAAAGTGTGTTACGCATGAAAGATGTATGGATTTAAATGACCGTAGTTTACGTACATTAAATATCAACGGAGTAGAGGTTCACTTTAACATTTCAACAGCCTCTGAGGTTATGGCAATTCTTTGTTTAGCTAAAGATTTTGAAGATTTAAAAGTTCGCTTAGGAAATATTTTAGTAGGTTATACGACTGATAAAAAGGAAGTTTTTGTACGTGATTTAGGATGTGTAAATGCATTAGCCCTTTTGCTTAAAGATGCTATCAAGCCAAATATAGTAAAAACAAAAGAAGAAAATTTAGCACTTATTCATGGAGGACCTTTTGCTAACATTGCTCATGGAACGAATAGTATTTTATCTACATTTTATGGACTTGAAAACTTTGATTTCACCATTGTAGAGGCTGGATTTGGAAGTGATATGGGAGCTTTAAAGTTTTATGATATTGTAACGCGTACTTATCAAGATTTAATTCCAGATGTTGTTGTGATTAATACTACGATTCAAAGTTTAAAACATAATGGAAATGGAAAACTTGAAGATGGGATGGAAAATTTAGAATATCACATTATAAATATGCTAAAATTTACCAATAATATAGTCGTTGTTTTAAATAAACATGATGGCGATACAGAAGCAGAAATTTCCTTTATAAAGAAGTATGTAGAAAATAAAAATATTCTGTTTAGTATAAGTACAGGATATTTAGAAGGAAGTAAGGGTTCTATTGATGCTGCCAAAAACGTTGTAGAACTTTCAGAAAAAGAAAATGCTCCTATTTCTTATCCTTATAAATTAGAGGAAAATCTAAATGAAAAAATTGAAAAATTTTGTAAAGAAAGTTTTGGAGCAAAAGAGATTGTTTATTCTGAACATGCTTTAGAAAAATTAAAATTAATGCAAAAGAGTACATATAAAGATTTACCAATTTGTGTTGCAAAAACACAATATTCTATTACTGATAATGCAAAAATCTTAGGATATCCTAGAAATTTTACTATGACTGTTAAAGACATAAAGCTTTTTAGTGGAGCTGGTTTTATTACTATTTATTTTGGTAGTATTTTAACGATGCCAGGTTTAAGTAAAGATGCAAGATACTTAGCGATGTAGGTCTTGCGTTTTTTTATCTCTTATTATCAAAGTAGATTTGCAGGGAATGTGGAAGTATTTTGGTCATTGCAATATTATAGTAATTGTTTTATACTAAAAGTAATAATAAAGGAGATACTTATGAACTTAGAGAAATTTATAAAAAATAAAAATCAAAAAAGAATAATGATAGCTTTTATTGTAGGAGTATTCTTATTAATTGGAGGAATCGTTTTTTATAGAACTTTTGCTTTATATGAGGAAAAGAAAGAATTTAATATGTTAATGGGAAGAGTTCCTGATTTTACAACTAAGAAAATTTATGAGGAAGAAATATTAAATGGAGCATACCCAGTACTAAGAGATAACTTAATACCAGTTGAAATCGATGATACAGGACGTGTTATCAAAGCAAATATTTATGATGAATGGTATAGTTATGAAAATAAGAGATGGGCAAATGCAGTTATTCTTTTAGATA
>CASDHD010000024.1 GCA_949280095.1 uncultured Bacilli bacterium | reverse complement strand
AGTGATGCAAACTCCAATGAATGTACAACCCCAATGACAAGTGGAGCAACAGGTAATTGTAAAGTAGGAGATTACATGACACCACCAGCATTCATCACAATGGGAACCAATGGCTTATGGGTAGGCAAGTTTGAAACAGGATATAAAGGAGCTACAATACCTAAGAATGCTCAAGTAAACCCGTCGTTTACAAGTACAACAACAGAAGAACAAATTAAAGTTTATAGTGAAAAAGTGCAAATCAAACCAAATGTGTATTCATGGAATGCTATTCAAGCAGCTAATGCTCATCTCATAAGTTATAACTATCAAAGAGATTTAGACTCCCACATGATGAAGAATACGGAGTGGGGAGCAGTAGCGTATTTACAACATAGTAAGTATGGAAGTGCAACGAGTGTAAGAATAAATAATAATAGTTCAATAACAGGATATGCTGCAAAAAGTGAACCAACATGTGGATATACAACAACAAATGAGTCATGCAATAAATATGAAAGTACATCTTTAGGAGTCGATGGAACTTACACAGTTAATTATAAAAATACAGAGAGCCAAGTTGCGAGTACCACAGGAAATTATACTGGTATCTATGATATGAGTGGGGGAAAATGGCATTGGCAAATGTCTATATTATTAGATTCAACAAATAGTGTACCACTATCAGGAAGAAACAGTTATATTCATTCTAATTTTAATGGGCCTTTATATGAAGGCGGGGTTATAACAGATGCTATAAGTTTTCCAAGTGAAAAATATTTTGATAAATATAGATATAGTACTAGTTATGTAACGTTTAATCGGAGAATATTAGGCGATGCAACCGCAGAATTTGGTCCTTTTGCAAATATTACCTATGGAAGTCATGTAACCCAAATGGGTTCTTGGTATAATAATGATGCGTGGATTCTTGATGGATTCGAATCTGTTGTTGCACGAGGTGGACGCTATGATTATGGGCTAGGAGCTGGTATGTTTTCTTTAGAAAGCGGTTCTGGTATTGCGGATGCAGGAGTTAGCTTCCGCATTGTTCTTGCTATATGATAAATTTAAAAGAAATTCGAAAGAGTTGTAGTTATAGTCAAAAAGAACTAGCAGAAAAACTTGGTATAAAGCAACAATATTTTAGGTATGAGACTAATGAAAATCAAATTTTATTAGAAATATTTTTAAAAATATTAGATGTGTAATATAGAATTTAAAATGGTTTGTAAAGAAAAAGGAAAGAAGAATACTAAAATTGCAAACTTAACCATATGATAATCTAAGGAGAAAATAAAGATTTACAAGCAAAATTATTTTTGCTATAATAATCGCGAGTATGAAATTACTCCTTGCTTTAGTAATTCTAAAGCCAAATAGACCATAAGGAGGTGTAGCAAATGAAAAAATATGAAATTATGTTCATTGTAAAGTCTACAAATGAAAGTGATGATATTAAAGCATCAGCTGAGTTTATGAAAAATATCATTACAGAAAATAAAGGAAAAGTTGTAGAATTTAATGAATTAGGTGAAAAAAAATTAGCCTATCCAATAAAAAAGGAAATTAATGGATACTACTATGTCATGGTTGTAGAAGCAGATAATAATGCTGTTAGTGAACTTAACCGTAAAGCATCTATTAATGAAAATATTTTAAGACATTTAATCATCAGATTAGACGAGGAGTAGAAAATGAATAAAGTAATATTAATCGGTAGACTTGCAAGAGATCCAGAAATGCGTACAACAATGAGTGGTACAAATGTAACCCGTTTTACATTAGCCGTATCTCGCCCTTTTCAAGACCAAAATGGGGAAAGAGGAGCAGATTTCATCAATTGTGTTGCATGGCGTAGACAAGCAGAAAACATTGCAAAATATTGTACAAAAGGAAGTCAAGTAGCTATTGAAGGAAGAATACAAACAGGTTCTTATGATGCACAAGATGGAACAAAAAGATATACAACAGACATTATCTGTGATAACTGTACGTTCTTAGGTACAAAAAATAGTGATAGCGGAATGAATAATAATGGTTCTTCAAATAGTTATAACGAACCATCTGCAAGTATGCCAACTTCTGATATTTCAGAAGATCCATTCAAAGACTTTGGAGAAGAAATTGCTCTAAGTGATGATGATTTACCATTCTAAGAAAGGAGAAACAAAAATGGCAGAATTTCGTAGAAAAAAGAAAAAAATATGTCAAATGTGTGCTGGAAAAAGCGTTGATTATAAAGACGTAATGATAATTAATAAATATATTAACGAAAAAGGAAAAATTATGCCTAGACGTATGACAGGAGCATGTGCAAAACATCAAAGACATATTGCAGAACAAATTAAATATGCAAGATTTATGGCATTAATACCATTTGTGAAATAGTAAAGTAAAGCATTCTAAGAAAAGTAGAAATGCTTTTTTCTTTTTGTCTTATAGAAAAGCTCAATAAAAGGTTTAAAAATAATAGTAAAGCAAAACTGTAAAGCGAAAAAGGCAAGACAAAAAAGATAGATTTTCTCAAATACTTATGCTATAATGGGGTAGAATAAAAAGAGAGTATTAAGAAGAAAGAGGTTGCGTATGAAAGTACTAGTAGGTTTAGCAAAAGGAATAAAAAGAGACAATGTTCCTTATCAAATGTTTATTGTAGACGTTGATTCTATTGAACCAACAAAACAAGAATGGGAAGAAGTAACACCAGAAGGTTTAGCAAGTTGTTCTAATATTAGATTAAATTTAGGAAGTTACAAATCAATTACTCAAAACCCATTAGAATATCTAGAAGCAGAATTTGATTTAAGTAAATTAGTAGATATCAGTGCAAATCAAGCAGAATTTCAAATTATCAATGTATATAAAGATGAGATAGGAGACCCAATCCTTTTCCGTACGGTTAACACTTTAGGAGAAGTAGAGGTTCATCATATTTCAGAATTACCTTACAAAAAAATATATAGTATCTATGGAGATGATTTAACAAAATTACCATCTTACGTAAAAACAACATCCCTAAAAGATGCTTACGATTGGTGGTCAAGAAAAGACAAAGCCAAAGTACATAGAAGAACAACTCGCTTTGTATATGAAAACTTTGATACGCATGAAGACATGCCAGTTCAACTTTTATATCATTACTTAGTTGGTGTTAAAGGCTTCAAACTTGGTTTCCATACAATCACAGAGAGTAACGAAAAATATGGCGATAATAAAAACCTGCATGAATATTTCCTATTTAACGGAACAGCAAATTTAAAACTTAGAGAAAGCATTCCTGTAATAGAAAATCCTATAGACGAAGAAGTTGGCATTTTTGGAAATAAAGATCCATACCCAGATACAAGAAAATTAGGATACTATGGTGCTACAATGTCTTTAGTTTGCAACAGAAAAAATTATCCAGCATTTGATTATTATAGCAAACCAACATCAGAAGCAAACTATGATCAAGATGGAATCGAGGTTACTATCGATATTACCGATGGAAATATGGCGGTATATAATAAATTCGAAGAAGCAAACTGTATATCTGCCAACTGGCGTATTGGAGAAAATAATAATTTCTTTGGAGTAACGTTATCAAGTTTACTAACAGATAAATTAGGAGCGTTAAGTAAAAAATTCCAAAATGAAAAAGAACGTGCAGAATTTGGACATTGGTCTGCTTCTAATACAAATGATTGGTTCCAAGTAATGGCTTTTGCTTTATCTACTCAATATTACAGTAAAGATTTACGTAATAGTTTAGGGGAAATTTTAAATGAATTTCAATATTTATTCTCTTCTAAACTAGCAGACATGATTGTGAAAATTAGTGCAAAAGACTCATTAGAGACTATGAAATGGGCAGAAGAAAATGTAGAAAAAGTCATGGATAGTATTTCATTTATGAAAGAAGACGAGTCTATTCAAAAATCAAATGTAACCGTTGAACAAATGAAAAATTTATTTACTTTCAAAAGAAACGCATTTGATTTACCAGATTGGCTACAAATTTATTCACCAGAAACAATTGAAAAATTGGGAGGTGTCGATTACTTAAGACAATTTATTGCTACACGTGGTGAAGCATCTTCAGAATTATTCTTATCTATGTGGGCTGAAAAACTAGAAAGTGATCAAAAATATGTATCAGAAGAACCAGTAGAAGAGATAAAAGAAGAAATCGATAAACTAGATGATATACCAATTATACCAATTGAAAAAACAAAACCAAAAAAAGTGGCATAGTGAATTTAAAAACTGTTATCCTTTTGGAAACAGTTTTTTCTTGTAATAAATTCATATTATGCTAAAATAATTCCTTGTGATATTTATGAGAGATAAAAATGGATTTATAGATATTAGTGATTATTTAGACTTAGGAGAAACAAAAGAAGGAAAGAATAAACCACGTTGGCTTTCTAATGAAAAAATGAATATATTTTTAAAATAGTAAAAGGAATTTATTTATATAGAGAATTGTTTTATGCAACTATTTTAAAAAACATAAAAATGAATACAGTAGAAAATGATTTGGCAATATACAATGACCAAAAGGGCTTGCTTTCTAAAAGTTACCGGCCTTATAAAATGAAAGCTTATTCTTTTTGTGATATTATAGAAGCGTATTGTGAAGAAAAGCGTGGGATTTTTTGGAACTATGATTTAGAAAAAGAATTATCCAATACTCGTGATATGGTTTTTATTTTAAAATGGTTTTGTGAAACGAAGCAACAACCATTCGAAGAAACTGCAGTAAAACATGAAATATTTCTTTCTTTTATTATGTCAATTTTATTAGCAAATGCAGACGATTGTCCTACAAATATGGAAATTTATTTTAAGGATAAACTTTATTTATCGCCTTACTATGATTTTGAATATTTCGGAGATATTCACGATTTAGATAAGCATTATTCAAATAATAGCTATTCGCTTTGGTATCGTAAAGACACTTTAGATAAAAGCCCTACTACATTTAAGGGAGCAATTAAAGATTTTAAAAACTATTCTACAAAAGAAGAATTAACAATTTTTTTGAATTACTTAGAAACATTACAAACATTAAAAATAAAGGAACAATTTGAAGAAACAGAAGATAAAATACATGCATATATTCCTAAAAGAATAAAATGCAAATTAAGAAGAGATTATACTACAAATTTAATAAATGTAAAATCAGTAATCAATGACAAAGATTAAGTTCCGTGATATAATAAATAGCGAATAGGAGGTTATAAAACCTATGAAGGTAATCCTTTTACAAGATGTAAAAAAACAAGGAAAAAAAGACGATATACTAGAAGTTAGTGATGGATATGCTAACAACTTTTTAATCAAAAATAAACTAGCGGTTCCTTACTCTAAAAAAAGTAAAGAGGTACTAGAAACAGAACTAGAAATTAGAAAACAAGAAGAAGATAAGAAAATTTTAGAATGCGAAGCTTTAGCAAAAGAAATAGGAAAGAAAAAATTAGTTTTTGCATTGAAATCTGGAAATGGCGGAAGAACATTTGGCTCTATCTCAACAAAACAAATTGCGGAAGAATTAAAAAAATTAGGATTTAATGTAGATAAAAAGTGCATTCACTTAAGTACAACAATGGATAGCATAGGATGTCATGAAATTGAAATAGAATTACATAAGAAAGTAAAATTCAAAATTACAATTGAAATAAAAGAAAAATAAGAAAGCAGGTGAAGATATGGCGGTAAAACAAATGCCTCAAAATACAGAAGCTGAAATGAGCGTTTTAGGAGTTTGTTTTTTAAACAAATATGCTCTTGAAAAAGTCTGTGAAGAAGTTGATGCAAGCATGTTTTACAATGACGCCAATAAAAAAATCTTCGAAGCACTAGAAGAATTACACAAAACAAATACGCCTGTTGATATTACTACTGTAAAAAATGAACTCGATAAACAAAAAAATCTAAATGTTATTGGAGGTTTAGATTATATAAGTGAAGTTATCGATTCCGTTGCAACTACCGCAAACTTGGATTCGTATATTAAAATTATTAAAGAAAAATCGATTCGTCGTAAACTTATTGATACTGCTACCAATATAATTACAGATACTTATGAAGAAGAAAAAGATTTATCCATTCTTCTAGACGAATCAGAAAAAAAAGTTTTAGATGTAGCACGTGCGAGAACTACTAGCGAATTCACACCTATTAGTGAAGCTTTAAGACGTGCTCAAGAAAATCTAGAAATAATGGCCCAAAACAAAAGCGCCATTACTGGCTTAGAAACGGGATTTTATGAACTAGACAAAGCAACCAGTGGTCTACATGAAGGTGAACTAATCATTCTAGCAGCTCGTCCTGGTATGGGAAAAACTGCATTTGCCCTTAATGTTGCTACAAACGCTGCCTTCACAACCGATAAAGCGATTGCCATTTTCAACTTAGAAATGAGTGCGGAACAACTTGTTAATCGTATGATTAGTTCTGTTGGTAGTATTGAAGGAGAAAAACTGAAAACAGGAATGCTTAGTCACACAGATTGGAAAAAATACAACGAAGCTATGAGCGAACTTGCTGACACAAATATTTACATTGAAGATAATGCATCCATTACTTCGGCAGAAATCAAAGCAAAATGCCGACGTCTTGCTAATAGTGAAAAAGGCTTAGCTCTTGTCGTAATTGATTACTTACAGTTAGTTACAACTGGTGGAAGAACGGAATCACGTCAAGTCGAAGTATCCGATATCTCACGTGCCTTTAAAACAATGGCTATGGAATTAAAAGTTCCTGTTATTGCCCTAGCCCAACTAAATCGTAGTGCAGAACAAAGGAAAGATTCCAACCAGCCAAGACTTGCAGACTTGCGTGAATCGGGGTCCATTGAACAAGATGCGGATATGGTATTATTTATCAATCGTCAGGATTACTTTGAAAATAAAACAGCAGACAACAAAAGTAACATTGTACCAGCTGAGGTTATCATTGCAAAACATCGTCGTGGTTCAACTGGCTTATTTGAAGTATTATTCGAATTAAACAAAAGTAGTTTTAAAAACTATCAACGAACAGAAAACGAAGAAGTATTTTAAAGGGTGATATAAATGAAAAAAAGTGAAAAAACAAAAACAATAATCCTAACAGGAATTATTGCAATATTCTTATTAATTATAGGTTTAACAACGCGTGATTTTGATTATGCTAAAAAAACGTATCAAGTATACCTAAATGGTAACAAATTAGGATTGATTGAAAGTAAGGAAGAACTTTATAACTTAATCAATGAAGAACAAAAATCTATCAAAGAAACTTATAATGTAGAGAATGTTTATCCTCCAAATGGATTTGTAATTAAAGAGTATAACACTTATGCTGAAAATATTACAACTGTCAAAAATATCTATGAAACAATCAAAGACAAAGAAGATTTCACAGTAAAAGGATATACGATAAAAATAAAATACAATGATAGTAGTAATGAGGGCGATGAAGAAAAAGATGACATAACACTGTATGTTTTAGATGAAAATGTATTTAAAGATGCCCTAAAAAATGTGGTAACAGCTTTCATTAATGAAGAAGATTACAATGCTTATGTAAACAATGAGCAAGAACCTATTAACGAGGTTGGAGAAATTATAGAAGATATGTATTTTGAAGAAACGGTTACTATAAAACCTTCTTATATTAGTGTAGAAGAAAAAATATATACAGATGTAACTGAATTAACTCAGTACTTATTATTTGGAGCAGAAAATGCGAATAAAATTTATTATACGGTAAAAAAGGGAGATACTATCGCTTCTGTTTCTGAAGAAAATAAATTGAATTCTCAAGAATTTCTAATTGCAAATCCTAAATACAAAAATGAAGATAGTATTTTAGCTATTGGAGATAAAGTTGATGTTACATTGATTAACCCTGTTCTTACTTTAGTAGAAAGTATTTATTCTATTGCAGATGAAGAGCAAGAATTCGAAAAAGAAGAGGAGTATGATTCGACAAAGCCTTATACCTTTAGCGAAGTTACTCAAACTGGTATTTCTGGAATAGAACGTATTTCCAGAAGAACAAAAATAGTAAATGGTGAAACAGGCCAAGGAGTTGAAACACTAAATACAGTGACAATTCGTGAGACTCAAAAAGAAATAACCGTAAAAGGTGGTACAAAGCCAAGTGGATCATATGTAGATACGGGTAAAAAATGGGGTTGGCCTACCAATCGTCCATATAAAATTACTTCTGGTTTTGAATATCGTTGGGGTTCTTTCCATAATGCCATTGATATTTCAGGTACTGGAGAAGGGTCGCCAATCTATGCTGCTCGTGATGGAGTCGTAACTGTAACAGAAACAAATTGTGCTAACCATGGTAGTTATCGTAATACATGTGGTGGAACCTTTGGAAATCATGTTATTATTAATCATGGCGATAATTACTACACAATGTATGCACACTTATTACAAAATGTCGCTGTAAATCCTGGTGAAACAGTAAAACGTGGTCAAATTATAGGGTATATGGGAAGTAGTGGTTCTTCAACAGGAGTACACTTACACTTTGGCATTTCAGAAGGAGTACCAAATCAAGGTGGTTCTTGGAAAAATCCATTAATTTATTACAGATGATGAAAGTTGTAGTTTTAGCAAGTGGTTCTGAAGGAAATGCAACTTACATTGAGACAGAACAAACAAAACTATTAATTGACTTAGGAAGAAATGCTAAATATATAAAAGAAAAACTTGCAGAAATAAATCGTCTTCCTGAAGAGATTGATTACATATTAATTAGTCATACCCACAAAGACCATACTAGTGCTCTAAAGACATTTGTAAATCGTTATAAAACATCTGTACTCTTAAGTCAAAAAATGTTTTATGAACTAGAAGATATTAAAAATTATGACAATATTACGATTTATGAAGATGATATTTACATCAAAGATATTAAAATCAAATCGATTAAGTCTTCACATGATGCTCCAGATGCAAGAAATTTCATTGTAGAAAACAAAGGAGAATCTGTCGTTTATGTAACAGATACAGGATACGTAAATCGTAAATATTTTGAACTATTAAAAGATAAAGAGATTTATCTTTTTGAAAGTAACCATGATATTGAAATGCTTTTGAATGGCCCGTATCCTAAATGGTTGAAAACAAGAGTAGTAGGAAGTTATGGACACTTATCAAATAAGGATTCGGCTTTCTATTTGAGTAAATTAATAGGACCTCATACAAAAAAAATAATTTTAATGCACTTAAGCCATATTAATAATACGCAAGAAAAAGCATTAGAAATGATTCATGAAACATTCAAAGAATACGATATAGATTTTCACGACATAACTTGTGCAAATCGTTCCGAAATCACAGAGGTAGTAGAATGATAAAAATAATTTGTTTAGGAAAATTAAAAGAGTCTTATCTCATCGATTTAATAAACGACTATCAAAAAAGGATTAGTCGTTTTCATAAAATAAAAGTAATGGAATTAAAAGATGAAGATAACCTCTTAAAAGAAGAAAATCAAATTTTAAAATATATAGAAGAAAAAGATTTTGTCATAACTCTAGAGATTGAAGGAAAATCTATTACGAGTGAAGAATTTGCTTCGTTCATAGAAAATACATTTATCACAAATAGCACAGTTACTTTTGTAATAGGAAGTTCTTTAGGATTATCCCCAAACATAAAAAACAGAAGTAACTATGCATTGTCTTTTTCTAAAATGACTTATCCACATGGATTGTTTAGGGGAATACTCCTCGAACAAATTTATCGTGCATTTAAAATCAATAACCATGAAAGTTATCATAAATAATAGGAAGAAGTGAAAGTATGAAGAAAATGAATAGGGAATTAAAAAGATTATTAATAGTGCTTGGTTTATATTCTTTAGCAGATGGCATTTTTTATATCTTTCAAGAACTGTGGATGGAAGAAAATAATTTATCTGTAGGTACTATTAGCACTGTATTTAGTATCTGTTCCATATTATCTGTTTCTGTCATCTTTTTATGCTCAAACCTTATTCCAAAGGAAAAACTTAAAAAATTTTCTTGTGGTTTATTTATACTAAAATCAATGGTTATGTTTTTATTATTTCTTTTAAATAAAACAGGATTTAATATTTTAATTAAGTTTTTAATCATGCTTGATTATGTCATTGATGTCGAATTATGGATTAGTTTATACCCTTTAATTACCATAATCAAAAAAGACGATAAAATTTATGCAATGAAAGATTTAATCTATGATGCTTGCTATTATATCGGTGTATTTTTAACTGGTATACTTCTTGGAAAAAGCATCGGTTTATTAAAAATAAACTACAATTTTTACATTTTCATTGCTTGCTTCATTACTTTTATAACTTATATCATTTTAAAGAAAACGAATTTAGAACAATATATGAAAAAGAATAAACAAGAAAAACAAGATGTTACAAATCAACTTAAATCTATCGTTTTAAAAATAAAAGAAGATAAAATATCCATTATGTATTTGACGTATGTGCTTTTTGGAGAAATATCTTATAGTTGTATAACAGAGTTGCAAATTTTAATACTGGCAGATTATTTCCATTTCTCTGCCTCAATGATTTCTAATTATAGTATTATCCTAGGTATTGGTGCAGTTTTAGTAGGTACGCTTGTAATTGCAAAATTAACATTCAAAAATAACTATGTTAACATTTTACTAAAATACGGGACTAGATTTATCTTATATTTACTTGCATTCATTTTAAACCATAAATTTTTCATTTTATTGGCTTTTATATTTATAAAGTTAAGTAGTGATACTTATTTAGACATTACAGATGCACCTTATGTAAATCGATTTAAAAATGAAGAACAATTAGCCTTTAATAATTTAAAAGAAATGATAGAATATATTGCAACAGGAATAGGAATCTTTTTTTGTGGAATTGCCTTAGTATATGGAGTGCGTTATATATTCTTAGTAGGAGGCCTATTTATAATGTTACAAATAGCGTTTGCATTATATGCGCTATGTTTAAGAATCAAGGAACAAACGTAGACATTTACTAATAAAAGTGTTAAATTATAAATAGTTAAGTTTATATTATTGGAATAATGAAAAGATACCAAAAAAGGAGCAGTAAAATATGTTAAACAATGACTGGGATGAAGTATTAAAAATTGTATTTGAAAGTGAAGGTTTTAAGAAGTTTTATCACTCGGTAGAAAATGAATACAATACTAAAACCATTTTTCCTCCAAAGGATTATATTTTTAATGCTTTAAAATTAACACCTTATAAAAACGTAAAAGTTGTGATAGTTGGACAAGATCCCTATCATGGAACAGGAGAAGCACACGGACTTTCTTTTTCCGTTCAAAAAGGAATAAAAGTGCCACCTTCTTTAAAAAACATCTATAAAGAGTTAGAAAGCGATTTGAAAATACCAGCTTATGAAGAAGGAGATTTAACTTACTGGTCTAAGCAAGGAGTACTTTTATTGAATGCAGTACTTACTGTTGAAAAGGACAAGCCTGCAAGTCATAGAAACTTAGGTTGGGAACGTTTAACAGATTATATTATTAAAACGTTAAACAATAAAGAAGAACCAGTAGTTTTCATCCTTTGGGGTAATTTTGCAAAAGAAAAACAAAAATACATAACAAATCCAAATCATTTAGTTTTAACTTCTGCACATCCAAGCCCATTTTCTGCAAACTATGGTTTCTTTGGAAGTAGACCTTTTTCTAAAACGAATGATTTCTTAGAAAAAAATGGACTATCACCAATTGATTGGAATTTAAGAAATAACTTGTAAAAGTTGTTTTTAATTGTTACAATAATTGAACTTTAAGGGGGGATATTTATGACACTATATGAAGAACTTTATTATCAACTTTCAGATTTACCTAAATTTTATAGATATGAAGGTCCTGGATCTTATGTTCATTTTTCTTTTTCAAAAAATAGAATACTAGCAAATAGGAATTTATATGTTTATTTTTCGACAAATATGAAACATCATTTCTACTATACAGAAAAGAGATTAAAACAAATGATAGATAAAGAAATGTTTTATGAACTTAAATATTCTTTAAGTAAAAAAAACGTAATGAATACAGAAAAATTTCAAGAAATAATAAAAAAAATAGAAAATTCCCCTATCGAAGAAAAACCGATGAGTATAGAATTTGTCCTTTCTCCTTTAATAAAACAATTATTAGTCAATAACTATGTTAGAAATTCACGAAAAGAGCACGGTACTTATTTCATAGAACGTGTAGATAATAGAAGATATGGTGGAGGATATGGTTTTTTCGGGGATTGGTTAAATATTTTTCATGAATTCATCTATTGTACGCTTATCAGAAAATTACAAAAGAGGATTTAATAGAGTACATTTATGCATTTCGTCAAAGAGAAATAAATCCAAATTTTCATATAAGCATAGTTTCATTTCTATCAAATCCAAATAAAAGAGTGATTACCATAAATGATAGTTTACAAAATGATTTCAGCAAATATGAATTACTTAACGCTTTACAAAATATTTTAAAAAATGAATTATTTTTCCCCAATTCTTATTTAGCTGTGAACGGAGAAGAAGGTATAAAAAAAATAATACAAGAATATGTCCTTGAAAGAGAAAATATCCTAGCATTATTAGAAAATGATTATAAACGTAGATTATTACTTAAATAATTTTCATAGTTTAAAATCGTCATAGACATCATCAGTCATGTCCTTGCCATCAAAGAATGCACTGATTTCAAAATGATGGAATTTTGCTACAATATTAGAAGGAAACTTGCGAATGAAACCATTTAATTCATTCGTATTTTTATTGTAATAATTTGTAATAGCAGCAATTTTTTCATCTAATTCTTTAATATTAGAAAAGATCTCTTTTAATTCCTTATTTTCGCCAAGTTCAGGATAATCATCTTTAAACTTATTTAGCAAATTAAAAGCCTCTTTTAATTTACGATCCATTTCAAAATTTGTAACCTTTTTATTTTTAAGATTAATGTATTCTTTAAAATACTCTTTCCCATCCTTCAAAGTCGATTTTATAATATCATTTGCTCTTACTAATAAATCATATCTTTTTCGAAGTGTATCATCAATTGTGCCCTCAGCATGTTCAATTTTTGTTCTTAAAAACTGCATAATATTAAAATATAGAACATAAACGATGGCACAACTCGTACCTAGAATAACAAGAACTAAAAAAAGAAAAAATAAATTCATGTATCTTCACCTATTTTTAATTATAGCACGTATTTTCCATTTTTTGCGGAGAATGTTATAATGGTTTTAGAAAAGAGGGATAAAATGCAAATAAAATGTGTTTTAGTAGGATACTTACAAGCCAATTGTTATATAGTCACTCAACAGAACAAAGCGGTTTTGATTGATCCTGGAGATGAACCTGAAAAAATTGAGAGTGAACTACAAGGTTTAGAACTTGTAGGAATTCTTTTGACTCATAGTCATTTTGATCATATAGGAGCCCTTTCTTATTTCGAAGAAAAATATCGCTTAAAACATAACAATAAAATAAAAAACTTTGATTATGAAACAATAGAAACACCAGGACACTCTAAAGATTCTTTAACTTTTTACTTTCCTAAAGAAAAAGTCATGTTTACAGGTGATTTTCTATTCCAAGGAACAATCGGTCGTATGGATTTACCAGGTGGAAATGAGATTGAAATGCAAGAAAGTTTAGAAAAAATAAAAAAGTATGAAGATGACATTATTCTATACCCAGGATATGGACCTTCCACTACTATAAACAAAGAAAAACCACGATTTTCCTATTATTTTTAACCAA
>CASDHD010000023.1 GCA_949280095.1 uncultured Bacilli bacterium | reverse complement strand
AGTTAAGGAAGCAATAACAAAGATAACACCTGCAATTAAGTATTTTGTGTCTACAACCACTTTTCCCATAAAAGTAAACATTGGAAAACTAATTCCAAATTGATACCATGGCAATACTAAAAAAATAAGGGTTATAACTGATAAAATAATTCTCGTAACCGTAATTTTATTTGGTAAATTCATAAAATGCACTCCTTATAATTAATATTGATTTATTTTTTATCATTCAATAATTAAGTCTACATATGTACGGTCATCGTCTTTATCGTAAACATACTTATTATAAACATGTTTTCCAACTATTGATTTCAAATTTCGAATATCTTCTATATCCTCACTTGCAAATTCTAGATAACACAATTTTTTATCTTCCTCATTTAACTGATCATAACAATCATTTACCCAAAGACCAAATTTTTCCAAAATATCCTCTAAAGGATATTGATCTATTTTACCATGTCTTTGTTTTTCACCAAATTCTGGTTCTGGTTCAAAAGACAAAGACGTTACATACTTTTTAGTTCTATCAATCATTTTTTTTACAACAGGTTCATTTTTGCTTTTCCAATATTTTTTACCATTAAACATAACAAATTCATCCGTCTTTTCCCAATTATCTTGGAATATTATTTCCTTGTCTGGAAATAAGCTTTTGTTTATATGTTTCGTTTCATATATATTTTCTTCTACTTCTTTATAAATATCATCTTTATATTTTTCTGCACGATAAAAACTAATATTCTTCATTTTCTACTCCTTATTTCACATAACTAATCACAGTTGCAGTTTCACGACTTATAGTAATTTGTCTTACACACCAAAATACAACAATCATAAAAGTAAAACAAAAGCAGTATATAAAAATACGTAAAAACTCTTATTATACTTCTTGCTTGCTTTTGTATAAGGAGAAGAGATTTCTTTCTTCTCATTTTTCATATCACTTTCTATTTTATGTTCTATTTCTTTAATAGGGATTTTTGATGTATATTCAAACATATATTCATTAAAATCATCAATGACTTTATCTGAATCAATCCCTAAATATTTTGAATAATTATATATATAATCCTTTAATACAAAAATATCTTTAAAACATCCAATATTTCCATCTTCGATGTTTTCTAAAATAACCTCTTTAATATCCAAATCTTTACTGGCTTCAGTAATAGAAACACCAGCTTCCTCCCTGGTTACTCTAAAGAGTTCACCAATTTCGTTCAAGATTATCGACTCCTTTGTAAATAAAATAAATAAACCAAATAAGCCATGTTCTGTACACTATATAAATAGTGTGGCAAATATTTATCTACCGAATAATTCAGTCCCCTTCTTTGTTCTTAATTCCAAAGAAGCAGGTTCCCCTACCAAATTTGGGTTTCTCACTCGTGGGGTTTACCACGTTCCACTTGCCTCGTTTCCAAGGCAACTCGTCTCTTTGGCACTTTATGGATAATTTCACCATTCAAGGTAATTTCTCCGCCGTAAAGATCACTCTTTCCTTAGGTTATTCTTTTCCTAAGCACGAACACTACAGTCAATCACAGAACTGTGTGAGCATGGACTTTCCTCTACATGTAAATCATGCAGCATTTGCCTATGATTTATTCATTTCTTCCAAACACTACTTTTTCAAGTTGACTAATTCTTCTTAATAAGTCAACATTATTCACAGCACTACGACTTTGAGTGCTACCGGATTCTTCATCCGCAGCCTCTAAACGGCTACGTAGTTTACTATATTCTTGTTTTAGTTTCACATTATCACTAGTTAACGATGCAATTTCCTTTTCTTGTCTTTTAATAATGGCACTAAATTCTGTATAATCAGCAATAATCATATCAAGAAATTTATCAACTTCTTGAGGGCGATACCCTCTTGCGTCAATTTTAAAATCTTTCTCAAATATATCTTGCGCTGTTAACATAATTTTATCGTTATTATACACATTTACCACCTTCTTACCTATTCATTATATAAAATGGCCTATTTATTGTCAAGTGACAAACAATTGTCCAGAAAAAGAAAGTGGTTTACTTTATTATATGTGAATCCTTTACTTTCGTTTTTACGCTTCTTACCGATTCATTATCCAGTAGCATTTCTGCTTTTTGTACTTTTTCCAACATTTCTTGTAAAAATACTTCAATTCGAAACATATAGATCACCTAGTAAACAGTTTACTAAAGATACAAAAAAGAAAAAAGAAGTTCGACAAAACAAGCCAAAACTTCTTTGCAGAACTATTTGAGTCGCTTACTCTTTTAACTCTTCAATTTCTTTTAATGACAATTGTGTAAATTCTTGAATTTCCTCTAAAACTTTTCCCTTTGCAAGCATTTTCTTTGCCATTTCAATTCTAGTTTGTCTAGAACCTTGTTCTATTCCTTGTTCTATTCCTTGCTCTATACCCTGTTCTATTCCTTCTTTTAATCCTTCTTTTCGTCCTTCATTTAATCCTTCTTCTCTTGCTTCTTTTCTTATTTTTTCTCTTTTTTCTTCTCTTATCTCTTCTAATTCTGCCTCTCTAAACTTTGCATGATTATAATACAATAATCGATCAAATTCCTTCATAAAGTCTTCCATTTTCTTTTCCACCTTTTTCATCATCCCATTCTCGCTATAAAGGTTTGTTATACATCTTTCGTCTTGACATACAAAGATATATAACAACCATTTCAAATCTTTTTCACTTAATTCCTTGATATGATTATAATCAATTTTGGATAGAAAATCTAGATTTATGTCATAGATTTCAATATAACTATCCATTCTTTTTAAATGGTATTTTTCTTCCATCATAACACTACGATAAATAAACTCATTTTTATTATACAAATCAAATCCATCGACATTGATTTGTATTACTGGTTTTATATGATAAACTTCTCCTGGAAACGTCTGTCTAATGATTAAATGTGCTATGTAAACTTGATTTTTTATTCGACTTTGTTTTGTATTTCTAGTATTTATCTCTATATTCACCATCATAGCGTCATTTTCAAATATCACATCGACCTCTTGATCTTTATTGTGGATATTTTCATTTATTTTGGTATCTATAAGTCTTAGATTATCCATTATGTATTCTTTATCGATTTTAAGTACCGCTGCAATAATACTTACTAGATACTCTCTACATTCCTCTGCTTTTAATAATTTTGGCACAACCACATCATCTAAAAAAATTTTATTTTTTGTTGTCATTTTCTCTTCTCTCTTTCAAAAACATGGTTTTCTATTTTAAAGAGTTTGCTCTTTTTTACAAGAGATTCGACAAAACAAGACAAAACTTCTAACAATTCATTACTTTTTGTAAAGTTATTTTTCCTTATAGAATATCTATAGTAAAATAAAGAGAAATATTGTATAATACATATAGGTGGTTAAACATGAAGTATCCTAACAACTTAAAAAAAATATATATAAACCCCCTGACGCACAAAAATCGTGGAATGGATTTAGAAAGTGAATTAAATGAGAGCAATGAATACTACCGCGAAATGGACAAAGCTCTTATTTATAAAAAACCCACCCCTATTGGTGTTACAGATGTGAGTTACTCACCTAAAGGAAAAATCATTGAAAGAGGTTTTTTCAAAGAACCTTCTACACTTGATTACAATGGGCTTTATCGAGGAAAATATATTGAATATGAAGCAAAAGTAACACAAAACAGAACTTCCTTTCCTTTAGCTAATATTCATCCCCATCAAATTAACCATGTCAAAAGTGTGTTGAGACATAACGGAATTGTTTTTTTAGTCATTAAAATGAATGAAATTGTCTATCTACTTAAAGGGGATGATTTTCTGGCATACATAGAAAACCATGAGCGAAAAAGTATTCCTTATGAATTTATTAAAGAAAATGGATATATGATTAAATATAGTTATCGTCCCACTTTAGATTATTTAAAGATAGTAGATGAAATCTATTTTAAGGAGGAAACAGAGTGAAAAAATTGAAGTTAAAAAAAGTAAGTAAAATTGCAAAGGAAACAAAAGAGAAAATAAAAAATAAGAAAGAAAAAAGAAAAAAACATAGTAAAAGTTGGATTTTATCCATATTTATGGTTCTAGGCATCGGAGCTGCATTACTTGTAATTGCTTTTGCAGGTTATATCGTTATTTCTGCACCTGCTTTTACAACAAATAGATTATACAGTAAAGAAGCAAGTGTTTTGTATGACCGAAACGGAAATGAAATGACACGTATTGGAACAGAAAACCGAGTTTTGATAACTTATGACGATTTGCCACAAGTTCTAATTGATGCACTAGTAGCAACCGAAGACTCTAGATTTTTTCAACATAATGGATTTGATGCTGCAAGATTTTTAAAAGCAAGTGTAGAACAAGCTTTAGGTCGTGATGCTGGTGGTGCTTCTACCTTAACCATGCAAGTAGCAAAAAATACATATAGTGCAAAGGAAACAAAAGGAATCAAAGGAATTATCCGTAAATTTACCGATATCTATATGGCCATCTTTAAAATTGAAAAATCGTATACCAAAGAAGAAATTATTGAATTTTATGTAAATTCACAATGGCTAGGTTCTGGTAGAACCAATAACTATGCTGACATTAATGGTGTAGAACAAGGAAGCCAAGCTTTTTTTGGAAAATCTGTTCGTGATTTATCTTTACCAGAAGCATCTTTATTAGTGGGAATGTTCCAAAACCCTTATGCTCATAGCCCTCTTCTCTTCCCCGAAAACGCAAAAAAAAGACAAACAACTGTTTTAAAACTTATGGTAAGACATGGATATATTACGGAAGAAGAAGCACAAGCCGCGATTGATATTCCAATCGAATCCTTAATCAAAGAGACTTCTTCTGAGCAACAAGCCGATGATAAAGGAATTCAAGCATTTATCGATTATGTTGTCGATGAAGTTATTGATAAAACTGGCGATGATCCTCGTCAAGTACCTATGGCTATTTATACTACTCTAGATAGAAGCGTACAAGATGTTGTTACTCAGCTTGAAAATGGTGAACTTTATAAATTTAGGGACGATAAAATTCAAAATGGTATTGCTGTTACCTCTACTGTTGATGGTTCTATCGTAGCTCTTGGTCCAGGTAGAAATTACGTATACCGTAGTACCAATCGTGCATTAGCTCGTAGACAACCTGGTTCAACAGCAAAAATTATTCTTGATTATGGTCCTTTAATTGAATACAATAATGCTTCTACTGTTACAACTTTTATTGATGAACCATATACATACACAACAGGTGGTTCTATAAGAAACTATGATGGCAAATATAAAGGATTACAAACTCTAAAAGAAGCATTAAAAGATTCTCGTAATATTCCAGCCCTACAAGCATTCCAGCAAACAACAATTGAACAAAAAACAGAATTTGCTAAAAGCTTAGGAATTGATCTTTGTGAATATGATAAGAATGGGAATGCGGTAAATTGTGAACTATTTGAATCAAAATCAATTGGTGGTTGGAAAGGTATTAGCCCTCTAGAAATGAGTGCTGCTTATGCTGCTTTTGGTCGAGGAGGATATTACATTGAACCTTACTCTTTCACCAAAATTATATATTTAGAAAACGAAGAAGAATACAACTATAAATATACAAAGACGCGTATTATGAGCGAAGAAACTGCCTATATGATTACAAATATTTTATGTGAAAACACAAATGGTGGTAATATTAGTGTATCTGGAACAGATGTTGCAGTAAAAACTGGAACAACAACCATTAGTGAAGCAGAAGCAAAATCCCTAAAAATCACAACAAGTACTACTCCAGACCATTGGGTAAATGCTTACACTACTGATTATTCTATTTCACTATGGACTGGTTATGATAACTTAAAAGAAGGACACTTAACAAGTACTACTGGTGGAACAATAAGAAGAGCAATGATGCCTCAACTTGCCAATCGAATATTTAAGAAAAATGCACGTTTCAGTCGTCCTAGTAGTGTAGTAGAAACAACTGTAGAATTTGGTACTTTCCCATTACAACTACCAAGCGAATATACACCTGAAGGATTAAAAGTGACAGGATTATTTAAACAAGGAACCGAACCAACAACAACATCAACAAGATTTTCTAAATTGAAATCTCCAACAAACGGAAACTCCTTAGTCAATGGTGGATTTATTACCCTAACATGGAACCCTATTGAAACACCAGAAGCGATTGATAAAAATAAATTACAAGCCTACTTTAATGAATACTACTCTATAGCTCCTGAAAAATATTACAATGAAAGAATTGCTTACAACGATAGTTATGTTGGTGTTCTAGGCTACCAAGTTTATTTACAAAATACCGATGGTTCTTTAACAAATTTAGGATTTACAACACAAACAAGTTATACCTACAGTGGAACTGCAGCCCAAAACTATAAATTTGTTATCAAATCTGCATATAGCATATTAAAAGCCAATATGAGTGATGGCCTTACTATCACAGCCAATTTAGGAGGTACAAATACACCTACTGTTCCAACAGATCCTACTACACCAGATGATAATCCTGATAACACTCAAGAACCAGATACAAATGATAATAATCAAACAAATACAAACAACTAAAAAATTGATAATCACAAAACATTATCAATTTTTTTTATTTTCTCTTTTTCTTAAAATACTTACAATCTTGTTGGAATTTACAATTCTCACAAATTGGAGAAACACTTTTACATTGATATCTTCCAAATAACACCATTTGATGATGCAAACGGCACCATTTTTCTTTTGGGAAAAACTTTTGTAACTTCTTCTCTACAACACTAACATTATCTTTATCCTTAGCAAGTCCAAGACGTTTCGAAACACGTTCTACATGTGTATCTACAGCAATTGCTGGAACATCATAAATGTTGGATAAAACCACATTACAAGTTTTTCGCCCTACCCCTGGTAAACTTTCCAAATATTTTCGATCATTAGGAACAACACCATTATAATCACATACTAAACTCTCTGCAATCGTTTTAATATACATAGCCTTTCTTGTATAAGTACCAACAGGTCTAATTATTTTCTCTATTTCTTTAGGGGAAAGTTCAGCTAAAGCAAAAATATCATATTTTGAAAAAAGTTCTTTTGTTACTATATTAACTCTTTTATCTGTACATTGAGCACTTAAAACTGTTGCAATTAATAATTCATAATCCTTGTGATAGACAAGTTCACAACGAGCATCAGGAAACAATTCATCTAAATACGCAATAATTTTATCCTTCATTGTCATCCAACCAGTTATAATCGAATAATTCTTTTGGTTCTGCAACTTTATTATTACGACTAAAACTTACTTTC
The DNA here is from genome assembly GCA_949280095.1 of uncultured Bacilli bacterium. Lineage (GTDB taxonomy): Bacteria > Bacillota_I > Bacilli_A > RF39 > UBA660 > MGBC108787. The sequence continues at coordinate 6,581 of CASDHD010000023.1, read as the reverse complement.
TCTACATCTTTCATACTCTTATATCCTTTTTTTTGCCAATCATACAAAATCTTGTCAATATATCTTAAATTGTTTACCCCATTATAAACAGCCTCTTTTAAAGCACCTAAAATTAACTCTTCACTAAATCCTTTCTCTAACCATGCGTGAATAATTTCATATTCCATTGAAGAAATAGGTCTGCCAAATTCGGATTCAAAAATGCTATAAACATCTTTACTTTCCTCTTCTTTTTTTTCTTCTTGAAACATCATATCGATTTCTTGATAAAGTGGATCCAAATCCACCACCTCTACTCGTTTTCCGTTGCCGTCTTTCATAGTATTAATTCGTATTAAATTCTTACTCAAAAGCGTGTTAAAGGAAGTTAAGATTTCATTTTCTTTTAACTTTAGCACTTTTGTAACAATATTTACATCAAAAGTTTCCTCTTTATAGTTCCAAAAATATGTTAGAAGTATAAAATCATCAAAATTTAAACCAAACTTTTTAACAATCATTACTAAATAAGTAGGCAAAACTAAATGATGCTCTTTTAATACTGTATTCATTCTTTCCACCTCGCTCTATTTGTGAGTAGATACTTTTTTAACTCTTGCTTTTCATTTAAAATATGATGAGTCAAAACCTCATGAATTAACTCACTCTCTATTTCTTTTACCTTTTTAGAAGGAACAAATTCTAAAGTTTCACAAATCTCTGAATAAGAAAGTTGTAAATCTTTTCGATTATAAATAGGAAGACTATGATACATTTCGTGAATAGTCTCTTTGGAAATTCCTAAAATCTCACCTGCAATTAAAGACAAATATAAACCATATTTATATAAAACATCTGGACAAATCATCTTTAAACGAAGAATTTCCTGTATCTTTACTATATTCTCTTTTTCATTTTTTGTAAAGGGAAGTTCTTTATTTACTTCAACTTGTGCCCACATACCACATAAATCATTGGTATATTGTACATTCGTAAATTGTAGTCCTAATTCTTCACATAAATGAAACTTTCTTAAATACTGTAACCCTTCCTTATAATGAGAAGAAAGAAGTATTTTAGAAATTTCTTCTTTAATACGATAATTACTTAATGTTCTAACAAGAGCCTTATTTTCCTTAATTTTCTCTTGTAAAGAAGGTGCCAAAGAAAAATCAAGAACTGTAGCAAAACGAATAGCTCTTATAATTCGTAAGGGATCTTCCAACATTTTTTCTTTTTCATTTCCAATCATTCGAATCGTTTTATTTTTTAAATCTTCAAGTCCATTTAATTCATCGATTATCTTTCCATTCTTATCCATACAAATGGCATTCACTGTAAAATCACGACGCAATAAATCCGTTTTCAAATCATTCGTATAAAAAATAGAAGTAGGCTTTCGCATTTGATAATTTTCTTCTTTTCGAAAAGTTGTAATATCAATATTCAGTTCATTTTGTTTTATATTCAAAGAACCATATTCATTAGCCTTTCCTGAAAAAAGTTCTAATAGTTCTTTCATAGTTGCATTCGTACAAATATCAATATCATTTGTTACTTTTCCAACTAAAAAATCCCTTACATAGCCCCCAACAATATATCCTTGAAAACCATGCGATTCTAATACTTCTAATATCTCTAATGCTACTTTATTCAAAGTTTCTTCACCAAACATAGTATATCATTTTTCCAAAAGAAAAGAAACTTAACAAACCACTCTTTTACGAGTATCTGTTTCTGTTTCTTCTTGTTCAAGATAAGTCATACAAAGTTTCATTTCAGTAAGTAAGTTTCCGTTATTCATACCTGTTTCCATTAAATATTTTTCTAGTTCTGGATTTGTAACAAAGTAGAAACGTAAAGAAAAATAATTTTCTATAATGCACATAACTTCTTTATAAATAGCAGTTTCACTAAAAAATAAATAACTTTTCATATCCTTAATTTTTTCTGTTACAGATAATTCACTCTTTAAAATAGCATCCATTTCAGCAAATATAGGAGAATCAATAGCAGTAAGACGAAATAATACTCTAGCGTACAATAAATTCTTTAGTAATAAATTGAACTTGTGCTCTTTTCTTTTTGATTCCATTTCTAATCTTCTATATAAACTACTATCTTTATGACAATCATATCCCCCTTGAAATATTTGTGTTTCTGCGTTCATAATAATCAACTCCTTTTTTTCGCGCTTTCCTAATATAATATATATAGTAGAAAAAGTCTACTTATTTTTCATTTAATTTCAAAAAAAGAAACATATTTTGGTATTTGACATAATAAAAATATAGTGTATAATTAAAAAGTGCAATGAGTTGGCAGCGAAATTGTAAAGTATTAACGTGTTTATAAAAATTTCAAAGTATCAAAGACTGCCTTTTTGAGAAATGATTAATATAAACTCCCTAATATTTTCTATTTCATAACTTATAGCAAAAATAAAGAAAGGAGTACAAAAATATGGCAAGATACACAGGACCTGCTTATAAAAAAGCAAGAAGACTTAATTTTTCTCTTTTAGAAAATGGGCGTGAACTTGCTCGTCGTCCTTATGCACCTGGTGCACATGGAGCTGACCGTAGAAAAAAAGTAAGTGAATATGGTGTCCAATTACAAGAAAAACAAAAAGTACGTTTAATGTATGGTCTAACTGAAAAACAATTTAGAAAAACTTTTGACCGTGCAAGCCGTATGAAAGGTGTAGCTGGTGAAAACTTACTAAAACTTTTAGAAAGTCGTCTTGATAATTTAGTTTATCGTATGGGACTTGCAAGAACTAGACGTGGTGCAAGACAAATCGTAAATCATGGACATATTTTAGTAAATGGTAAAAAAGTAAATATTCCATCTTACCAAGTAAAACCAGGAGATACAATTAGTGTTAAAGAAAATTCTTTAGACCACAAAGCAATTAAGGATTCACTTGAATTAAATGTAAAATGTCCAGCATTCGTTACTTTCGATGCAAAGAAAATGTCTGGTAGTTATGTAAGACTTCCTGACAGAAGCGAATTAAATAGTGAAATCAATGAAAGTCTTATCGTTGAATTTTACAATAGATAAGCATGAAAAAAATATACGATTTTTAAAAATCGTATATTTTTTTGCAAAAATTTAAAATTTTAAAAAGGCAATTCAATCACAACATCACTCTCAGGAAAAGCAGCACAAGGATGAATATAGGCAAATTCACTATCAGCAGCACATATATCATCATCAAATATTTTTACTTTTCCACTAATAAGCTTACTTCTACAAAAACCACATTCTCCAACATGACATCTACTCGTTGTTTCAATACCCCCTTTTTCCATTGCATATAAAATAGTTTCTCTCGCCCTACAAGGAATATGGATTTCCTCACCTTTTGTAAGAACGGTTAAATTGTATAAATCATTTCCTCTCAAATCAACTCTACCAAATAAAGCATCATGACGAATGTATTTATTTGGTATACTAAACTCTTTTAATATCTCATTCATTGCTTCATACAGCGGCGTAGGACCACATACGAAAAAGGAATTTTCATTCACCATATATTTTTCAATCATTTCTTTCGTAATAAAACCAGTTTCATAATTAGGATTAACCTCTTCACTTAAAATATATTTTACTTGAAGCAAATTACTTTTTTTAGCAAGTTCATCTAATCTCTTTTTAAAAAGAAAATCATTTTCAGATCTTGCACCATATAATATAGTCATTTTGAAATCAAGAATTCCATCTACAATCGCCTCTGCCATAGAAATAAAAGGTGTAATTCCACTTCCTCCCGCTATAGCAATTACATTTTTAGCATCTCGAATAGGTTCGTAATAAAAATTTCCTGTTGGAGCACTAATGGCGAATTTATCATCCATTTTTACTTCATCTAAAAAATAATTGGAAACAATTCCTCTAGGTCTTCTTTTAATCGTAATTGTATAAATATTATCGTTAGCATTTTTGGGGCTACAACTAATTGTATAAGGACGATTATAAATGCCATCTTCTATTTCAACCCTTATACTTATGTATTGGCCTGGCCGAAAATAAGCAAGTTTTTTCGTACCAACATCCACATTAGGAACTAAAACAAAAGTCTTTGTATCCTGGCCCTCTTCTATGATATCGACAACTTTTACATGCTGTACTGTTGGATGTAATGCATCTGCTACTTCATTAGCTGCAAACTTTACATTAATTGGAGTTGTAGAAGAATTATGAATAACTTTTTCCCTTTCTTTACTCATATTTTTTAAAGCTTGGCCATCTTTTTCCCCTATTCCTTTTAAATTAAGTTCCATACTATTCTTCCTCCCCTTTCATATCCTTTAACGTTAAACGTGCTGCTAAATCTCCTGACAAATACGATGCATGATATCCTGACATCTTTACTCCAAAACCTCCACAAAATCTTAAATTAGGAATAAAATTTTCATGATCCATTCCAACCATTCTTGGAAGTAAATTATCCATCCCTGTTGCTTTATAACCATATATAACACCATCTGGATATCCGCCGTATCGCGCATAAGTAACAGGGGTAGCTATTTCAATCTCTTCAATATAAGGCTTTATCACAATACCAGTAGTACGCTCAAAAGCATCAATCATATTTTCTGCTATCTTACTCTTCATATCAAAGTAATTCTTTTCTGTAATAGATTTAGAAAATACATCTCCCATAAACAAACTTTTAAACTCCACAATCGTTGTTCCTTTAGGAGAAGCAGAAGGTATAGCATTATTGAGTACATACACTACGCTACTACTGTTTTTGATAGAACTTTGATTTTGGTACTCCTTATCACTATCTAAATTTTCATAAATAAAATAACTATAATCATCAAGACCTAAATCCTTAGCACTTTGGTTTAAACCTAAATAAATAGAAAATCCACGAGCTCCAAGAATCCTAGAATTAGTTAGTTGTATAGCCTCCTTTGGAACAATAGGTTGCGGTAACATCCTACCATAAATTGAATTAGGGGAAACATTTGAGATAATGTGTTTCGCCTCATATATCTCACCGTTATGAAGAAGAACTCCTGCTATTTTTTTATCTTTAAAAAGTATTTCTTTTACAGAAGAAAAATATTTAATTTTTCCTCCCAATTTTTCTATTTCTTCTGCTAAAACTAAACTAATTTGATGACTTTTTTTATAAGGAATTTGTGCACCTTTTGCAATATAAGAAAAAAACATAGAAGCATAATGAACAAAACTTAATTTAGAAGCAGGACTTCCTAAATAAGACCAATACGTCGTAAGGATATTCTGAGCCTTCTTTGGCATTTTTAATGAATCTAAAACTTTATCCACAGTATGGGAAGACACTTTTAAAAAATCAGGAAAGTTTTTCTTAACATAATTTGCATCAATATAATCCTTATTCTCTTCAATGTAAAAAAGCGCCTCCTTACATTCTTCTGCTAAGAAAAAAAACTTCTTTAATGAGTCATAACTACCATGAACATATTCTTCCATTTGCTCTATAAATTCAACAATACCAAAAGGAAGTTTATAATGGACATTTTCATTCATAGAATAAACATGAAAAGCCTCAGGAACAGTAACAAAATCCATTTTATCAAGTACTCCTAATTTTTCAAACAATTTATAAACTTCTCCTGGACTTGCTTCCGTTCCATAGTCACATAAAGCATGTAAAGAAGCTTCGAACTCAAATCTTCCTCTTACAAAACTAGTAGCCACGCCTCCTGGTTTCTTATTTTTTTCTAATACCAAAACTTTACGTCCTCTTTTTACAAGATCTAGAGCTGCAACAAGACCACCATTTCCTGCACCAATTACTATACAATCATATTCTCTATCCATGTCTAACCCTCTCTTCATTATAAAAATATTATATCATGGCACTAGGAGTTAGTAAAATGAAAAAAGTTCATTTTTTATGAAATGGACTTTTAGCTTTAATTCTTTTATTCCTTATATAGCAAGAACGACACGGAAGCCATTGCCTGTATGCGCGTGACCATGAGCAAGATCGAAGTCAAAGACACCAGCGCCAAGCCCAAAGGAGGAAATGCAACCACGATGGAACCACGGAGCCGTAGAGTTGACGAACCAGCCTTCGTCCCCATACCATGATCCTACTTGTCTTGTTTGACTTCCATAGATAGCATTTGCAAATGGTCCAAATTCAGCAGTTCCATCTCCTAATATTCTTATATTAAATGTGGATTGACTTGTACTATAGATATAAACATCATAATATCTTTCTCTTGGATAATCTATTCCACCTGTGAAAGACCCTCCTGCTCCATAAGCCCCATTAAACCCTGAATGATAGGTTGCATTATAACCAGATAGTGGCGCACTATTACTAGAATCTAGCATAACACTCATCATATACTCCCAAGATCCTCCACTCATATCATAAATTCCTGTATAATTTCCATTAGTTGAGGCTACTTGACTTAATGGATTTTTGTAATTTACTGTGTAAGTTCCATCTGCTCCTAAAGAGGTACTTTCATAGACATTTCCTGCTATATTTGTATTTGTAAATCCTGTTGTTGGTTCATTCTTTGCTGCATATCCTGTGATATAAGCACTATTGTTGTTGATTCTTACACTTTCACTACTTCCATATT